>NZ_CP041331.1:600000-750889 GCF_013394165.1 Pseudoalteromonas sp. Scap06
GAAAATTTCATTTAATAACCTTATTGCTTAGCAACTAAATCGGCAGGGTTAGCAGTGAGTGTAAATGCCACACCTTGGGTATTAATTGTCACTTTATTAGGTGATATTGGCATGCCAGGCCCTACGCGAGCAGGGCCATTTACGGCAATCACATCACCCTGTTCAAGGCCAGAGGTAATGGCACGTAATGCGCCATAGCGCTCACCTACAGTAACCAATTTATATTGCAGTACATTATTTTCGCCTACAGTTAACACAAAGCGGTTTTTTAAGTCAGTACCAATGGCTCTATCTGGAATAATGACGGTTTCGCGTATTGCATTGGCAGCCAATTTAATCCGTGCAAAAGAGCCTGAACGTAACTCGTTACTACGATCTTCAAATACAGCTCGAACACGTAATGTGCCAGTAGATGCATTAATTTGATTGTCTATAAAGTTAATGTGACCATTGTAATTAAAATCACTCTGCCCTACTTTTTGCATAACAACAGGTTGTTTAGTCGCTGCAGTGACTTCATCAAATGCATTGTTCCAAGTACGTTCATCGACATCAAAGTAAGCATACATTTTGTCATTAGAAACAATTGAAGTGAGCACACTTTGCCCGGCAAGTACGTTGTTACCTTTTGTGATGTTTGCGCGAGAGATAATTCCATCAATTGGTGAAACCACAGAGGTAAACTCTAAATCAAGCTCAGCGGCTTTAAGCTGCGCTTTTAGTGCGGCAAGTTGTGCTTCACGCTGACGTAACGTTGAGGTACGTGCTTGCGCTTGCTCAGTAGAAATTGCTTTACGCTCAGTTAGACGCACTGCACGTGATGCTTCGCTTTTTGCTTGTTCAAGAGCCGCTTGTGCACTTTTAACCTGAGCTTGTAAACTAGCTACCGTGGCTCTAAATGAACGATCATCAAGGCGAAATAACACATCTCCTTGTTTTACAGCATCCCCTTCTTTAAATTCAATTTGCTCAATAATGCCTGATACGCGCGGCATTAATGCCACTTTTTGCGGTGACTCTAAGCGCGTTGTATAGGTATGCCAACTTTGCACAGGCTTAACCAGGACTTGGGCTACATCAATAGCTTGGTATTGTTGTGCGGGTGCTGACTGTGCTGTACTTTCCTCAGCACAACCAGTTAGAGTAATTAATGCAACAGATAAGGCTGTAGCAACTAAGTGTTTGTTCATAACGACGCTCCTGTTAATTAGGTGATACATAATACGGAACATGCTTGTTGACAAAAACAATAGATTTTTAAATTCATTAGTGCCAAAATGGCATCAAAGTGACACTATGGTGCAATAATGGATACAACGAGCCGACTCTTAATGCTGCTTGAAGTGGTTGAGCAGGGATCATTTGCTAAAGCTGCTGAAATACGCAACATTGATCGTTCCGTGATCTCTAAACAAATTAGTCGTTTAGAAGATGAGCTAGGGGTGAGGCTATTAAATCGAACCACTCGTTCGTTTTCACTCACCGCAGCAGGTGCTGAAATGATAAAAAAAGCGGACGAGCTGCGAACCCTGCTCGGCGATACCCTGCGTATGGCAGAGAATTATCACTTAGAACCTCGTGGCGTATTAAAAATCACCTCATCTACTTTAATCGGCCGGCGTTATTTACAGCCTGTTATTAACGATTTTCAAAAGCGTTTTCCGCAAGTTGAAGTAGAGTTGCGTTTAGATGATCGGCTTGTGGATATTGTCTCTGAAGGATTTGATTTGGCATTTAGAGTGGGTGAGCCAAAAGACTCCTCTTTAATTGCTCGAAAGATTGCGCGTAATCGTTTATTACTTTTAGCTTCACCTGCATTTATTGAAACCTATGGAATGCCGAAAAACATAACCGATTTAGCACAATTACCTGCTGCTAGTTACGCAAGCAGTTCCCTGCGAGTTGAGGGAGTAAGTTACTACAACCACCTTGGTGAACAATGTGAACAAAAAATTAAAAGTGTATTTAGAGCCAATGATGCTGAAGCACTATTAATGAAAACACTCTCTGGAACCACTTACGTTTTAGCCCCCGCGTTTATATTAGATAAAGAAGTGATTGATGGACAACTGGTGCCTTTATTGACAGACCTTAAATTAATGGAGCACAGTGCTATGTATGCGGTATACCCACATCGTGATTTACCGGTAAGAACCCGGTTATTTTTTGATGCCGTACGCGAATATATTGGTAAAGAAAGACCGATTTGGGAAAACAGTATTCCTGACTTTGAACAAATGTATTAGCCGCTATAAAACTTAAGCCAGCGCTAAAATATCAGTGCAGACCCCGTTACGGCCAGTCTCTTTGGCTTTATAAAGCTGCTTATCGGCCAAGTCTATTAGTTCGCTTAGGCTTTGTTGCTGGTATTGTACAACGCCTAAACTGGCGGTTAACTTAATGGTTTCACCATTAGCGATTATGTGCTTATTTTGTATTGCGAGTCTTAACTTTTCTGCCATTGCTAAGGCTGCTTGCGGACTATCAAAGTTACTCATTAGTGAAAACTCTTCACCTCCGACTCTAAACACATACCCTTTTGCAAAAGTGCCGCGCAATAATGTAGCTAGCTCAACCAGCACTTTATCGCCAATATCGTGCCCATACTGATCATTAATTTGTTTAAAGTAATCTAAATCGAGTAAAAATAAGTAAAGCTGTGATTTATCTTTGATCTCTACCTCAAAAAACTGGTTCATTGATAAACGATTACCAGCCCCAGTAAGGGGATCGAGTAACGCTAAATTTTTTAAACGTTTTGAAAAATCAGCTCTATTACCTTCAAAAACATGAGATATAGCCCATATGCTTATATATACGAATAATAAGTTAAGCCCTATGTTAAAAGCTGAAAACGATGAATGTGGCAGTTTTTGAGATAACACCACCAGCTGTAAAACAAGTAATGCCGCAGACAAAAATAACCCGTAACGTCTACCAAGTAGTAAGTAGTAAAGAATAGGTAAAATAAATGTCCACAAAAACAGGCCGTTTTTAGGGGGGGCTAAGTAGGTGCCGCATAACACAATTAAAGAGATGGTTAAGCACATGGTAATGGCATGCCAGCGCTTGGGATAATGTTTTTGTGAGTGCTTAAATATATATAAGCATAACAAAGAAAAGCCGACTTCGAGACCACCAACAAGGGGTAAATTATTCACCAATAAGTTAAATACAGCAAATACCAACGACAAAAAACCAAAACAAATGCACATCCACTTAAGAACGTGCTTACGTAGCGTTTTTGTACTATTAAGTGCAGCTATATCCATGGATAACTTAAAATATTTTTGATAGCTTATGTTAACAATGAAATGCAAAAATCACAATTTTAAGCTTAAACAATTCAGAAAAAACAAGCCAAAAGAATTAGTAAAGCGTTTATTCCATAATCAATTCATTAACAGTACCCACTAAATCTGCGAATTCTTCATCAACATGCGATAACTGTTTAGGGCTCAGCGTTTTGTTTAACTTGAGTAGCAATTGCGCATAAGCTTTTAAGTTTTGTTCATTAAGCTCAAGCAGCTCATTACTCATATACTGTTCACGCTCTATAATAATGATGCGTAATTGCTGAGTAAATTCAGCCTCGCTAAGTGTTTGCTGGGTAAAAAGAGCTTCAAGTGCAGCTAAACGAGCTAGTTTGTAGTCGTACCATAAATTTCTAGTACTAGTATGCGCACTATTGGCTTGTGATATGAGCATTTGCTGCTCAGAAGTGAGTTTGCCAAGCCACTGCTTGTAGTAATCTAGTTGTCTCTCTAAGCGTTGTTGCTGGTGCTCATCTTGAGTTAATGAGGCATGCTCTTGGATTTCATCATTAATTTGCTCGCGAATATTTTTTACCATTTCACTGCGCTGTGACGGGGTTAAGGTCAGCGCTAACTCAATTAAAGGCTCGCTGGTATGCAACAGTAAGTTTCGCCAATGCTGCTTAACTTGGGTTATTTTATCCATCAACTGCGCAGTATCAGCTTCATTGTTTAGCAATTGTCTTAGGTCGAGTAAATCGGCTTTATATTTTGGTAATTCAACTTCACGATGCCAATCCCGGGTATCGTTAATAATCGCTTTTAACTGCTTAGATTGGCTTTTATTAAGATCAACGTAATCATCAATCCAAAATGACGATAACCAACCTAGGTTGTTATAGGCAAATGACGTTGAACAGCTGGCAATAAATAACAAACTGGTTATAAAAATAATTTTACTTAGTTTTATATTTTTTAAATTATTTAACATGAAAAGACCCCGTTGTATGATGCTTTGGTTGCCAAAAATCATCATAAGTAATTATGTAAGCTACTGCTTGCTTTTATTTTTTTCATTTTTCTATAGAATCGCAAGCTAACGCAATTTATATCATAGCTATGTGCTTAAGTTTAGAATTTTTGAGCTATAGTTAAAACTACTTGTTAATACGTTTGTATATCTAACTTATAAACGTTGGCGTTATTGATTTAGCTCATAATTTATTACCTACTCGAGTAATAAGTAAATGATTAACCGTTATGATGCTTACCGACAACGATAACTAATTTGGAGACATGCATATGTCACAGTCTAATTTAAAAGCAATGTTCTTTGCGGGCATTATACTTGCTACACCTTATGCTTATGCAGGGCTTGAGGAAGGCATAATAGCTGCAAACGCAGGTCAATTTGAGGAAGCACTAAAAGAGTTTAATTATCTTGCAGACAAAGGCTATGCCCCAGGTATTTACGAACTAGGTAAGTTATACGAGGGCGGACATGGAGTTACTCGTGACTACTACAAAGCAGCTGAACTTTACCAACAAGCAGTTAAAAAAAATCATGTAGATTCAATGTTTGCACTTGCGGTTTTGTATGATGAAGGAAACGGCGTAAAGTTAGACAAACAAATGGCTATTAGCTTATTTGAGAAAGCAGCCAATAAAAACCTTCCTGCAGCACAGTATAATTTAGGGGTAATGTACGCCAACGGCGATGGCGTGAGCCAAGATTATAAAGCCGCCAGAACATGGTATGAAAAAGCCGCCGCAAATAATTACACGCTTGCACAATTTAATTTAGCCTTGATGTATTTTGAAGGCTTAGGAATGCCAAAAAACCTTGAAATGTCGTATGTATGGAATACCATTGCTGAGTACAACGGTAACATGCAAGCTAGCCACAGTCGTAAACTTGATGAACGCACTATGCTCCCTAAAGAAGTCGCTGAAGCTAAAGAAAAAGCCGATGCTATTTATAATAAAATTTTAGCAGGTACTTACGCCGGTGAAGGGCGAATGTTTTAAGCAAATAAAATAACTAAAAAAGCTGAATGAAGTGATTCATTCAGCTTTTTTGTTTAAAATACTAAAGACTATTTTACATAAAGCCACTTTAGCACTTTGATCAGTAATTTATTTTGTTTGAGTAATAAACCTATACGTGGGTTAATTGAACCTGATACTAAAGTGTTTCTTGCGTGGCTAAAGGTTAAAAAGCCCTCTTTGCCATGATAATGCCCCATACCAGAGTGACCAACCCCACCAAACGGCACATCATCGGCAGCTACTTGAATTAGGGTGTCGTTAACTGCAACGGTCCCACTAATTGTCTGCCTCATTATGTGTGCTTGTGCTTGCTTATCTTGCCCTAGTATATAGAGCGCTAATGGATGATGGCGCAATTGAATATAATTGAGCGCATCATCTAATTTGTCATAACTCATTATCGGTAAAATAGGCCCAAATAACTCTTCTTGCATTAATTGCATCTCATCTGTGACGTGCGTCACAATATGCAGACCCATCCGGTGTTTTTCAGCATCTTGTTGATTTTGCTCAAGCGGCTTTGTTATTTTAGCGCCTTGCTGTTGCGCTTGCTCTAAATAACCTAGCAGACGTTGATAGTGAGCAGGACTAATAATAGAGGTCAGGTTTTTACCTTCAACACCTTGTTTAAAATGCTTTTTATAAAGTGTACACAAAGCTTTAATAAACTGATGTTCTAATGCTTTAGGAACAAATACGTAGTCAGGAGCCACACATATCTGCCCTGCATTGGCCATCTTTCCAAATAATAAAGCACTCGCGGCTTTATTTACGTCCGCATTTTCTAAAACAATGACTGGCGATTTTCCACCCAGCTCTAAGGTTACCGGGGTTAAGTTTTTACTCGCTGCACCCATCACCAACTTACCAACCGCTGTCGAGCCAGTAAATAATAAGTGTGCAAACGGTAATGATGAGAACTCGCTCGCTACTTCACTGCCCCCTTGAATAATGCTGCAGTGTTGGCTTAATTCTCCTGCAAACAGTTTTTCAAGTACCGCATTGGTATTAGGCGTAAACTCACTGAGCTTTAGCATCACTCTATTACCCGCGGCAAGAGCGGTAATAACAGGCACAATGGCTAATTGAATAGGATAGTTCCACGGAGCAATCACACCCACCACGCCAATAGGCTGATAGGTTACACTTACTTTTGAGGGCCATAAGCTCAAACCAGGGCTACGATGACTAGGCTTAGACCATCGAGGTAGCTTTTTAATAATATGTGCAAGCCCCTGCATAGTGGGCAAAATATCCCCCACTAAAGTATCAAACGCGGTTCGATAGCCAAAATCTTTAGATACCGCCGCAATTAAGTCTTGCTCTAGCGTTACAATGTTAGCGCGTATTTGCTTGAGTAAAGCAAGGCGTTGCTCAATGGGTAAATAAGGAGAGTCTTCAAAAGAGTGCTTTAGTTCATTAAATTGTGAACGCAAAGACCCTGTAGATAATGTGTCAGTGATCAAAATAGGCTACTCGATTTATAACGTTTTCAAGACTATAACCTTGTTCTGTTTCACGAGCAATAAAGAGTGATTTTGCAGCGCGATAAAAATCGTTGCAAAATCACTCAAAAAGGTTGGTTGGAACTCATACCGATGCATTGCTTTCGTGTGCATCGGTTAGCTGTTTTTTAGTTAGTTGTGGGGCTGTTAAAAACCAAACACCTGAGCTGCAATGGTCATTGTCACTAACGTGATTAAAACAATAGCAACAATATTTAGCACAAAGCCTGCACGGATCATGTCTTTCATTTTAATTTCGCCCGATCCAAACACAATCGCATTCGGTGGCGTAGCCACTGGCATCATAAACGCACAACTACATGCAATCGCGGCTGGAATCACCCATACTAATGGACTACCAGTTACAGACTCAGCAACAGGTCCCAGTAATGGTAAAAAGCCTGCGGCTGTTGCCGTATTACTGGTAATTTCCGTTAAGAAAGTAATGAGTGCCACCACCACAAGAATGCTCATAACTAAAGGAATTGCACTCGCACCCTCAATCATATTGGCAATGTAATCGGCTAATCCTGATGATTTAATTTGCGAGGCTAGCGTCAAGCCGCCCCCAAATAAAAGCAGCACACCCCAAGGCACTTTAGCGGCACTTTCCCAATCTAAAATTCGCTCATCACTGCCTTTATTAGCAGGTAGTACAAATAAAAGTAATGCGGCTGCAATTGCAATACCCGTATCTGAAATTTTAAGACCGGTCATATCACCTAGTAATGGTCTAAATATCCAACAAACAGCCGCAAACATAAACACAAACAATACGCCCTTTTCAGCACGTTGCATGAGTCCTAACTCTTTTAGCTGCGAAGAAAATACCGCTTTAGTGTCGATTCGCTTGTTTGTCTGTACATTCGCATCAACTTTATAGGTAAATTTAGTTAACCAAATCCAGCTGATGATTAACATACCAAGCGATAATGGAACACCAACGATCATCCATTGGGCAAAGCCAATTTCGATTTGGTAACTGTCTGATAGGTATGCAGCCATTAGTGCATTCGGTGGAGTACCAATTAAAGTGGCAATCCCACCAATACTCGCGCCATAAGCAATAGAAAGTAAAAGTGCTTTACCAAAACCTTCATTAGTTGGATCAGAGCTTTTAACTAAATGAGTGATAGATAAGGCAATAGGCAACATCATTACCGCGGTAGCAGTGTTAGACATCCACATAGATAAAAATGCAGTCACTAACATCATAGCTAAAATTTGTAAG
The DNA here is from genome assembly GCF_013394165.1 of Pseudoalteromonas sp. Scap06. Taxonomy (NCBI): domain Bacteria; kingdom Pseudomonadati; phylum Pseudomonadota; class Gammaproteobacteria; order Alteromonadales; family Pseudoalteromonadaceae; genus Pseudoalteromonas; species Pseudoalteromonas sp. Scap06. The sequence continues at coordinate 608,040 of NZ_CP041331.1, forward strand.
CTTGGTTTTTTACCTGCATAAAGCATAGTTCTTAATGCAATACGCTTGTGTAATCCCCAACGCTCCATAGCAATTGAGATTAAAAAACCGCCTAAAAATAAAAAGATCAGCGGATGCGCATAAGGAGCTGCAACACTTTTTATAGCCGCTATATCTACAATAGGCGAAATCACTAAAGGAAGTAATGCAGTAGCAGGAATGGGCACAACTTCACTTACCCACCACGACGCCATCCAAAATGCTAAGCCTGCAGTTTTAAAAGCAGCAACCGACATTCCTACTGGCGGCTCAGCTAAACAGGTCAGTAACATTACACACGGACCAAGTAATAATAACAGCCATTGCATAAACGGCTTTTTATTAGCGTTATTTTCTAAAATACGTTTTGTCATATTAACAACCTTTAAAATTTATATTTAAGACCAAGCGCAACACTGTTATCAGCATTTTCTTCTAGGTCGAGGTCAGTATATAAAAGGTAAGCGGTAGTTTGCTTGTCAAAAGTGTAGTCTACACCGGTAGTCCACTGCGTTGCGTCTGATGCTTGACGTAGTTTTGAATCATCTTTTGCAAATTGTACTTTAGGAATCCATTTGTCTAGCTTGTAACTTGCGCTTAACACGTAACCATTCCCTGATTTAGTACCATCAATTGATTCTGAATGTTGGTATAACGCACCTAATTTTAGCTTTTCAAATTTATACACGCCTGCAACACGGCTTGCTTTAATATTATTAAGCGAGTCAACATGGCTGATTGAAATAGAGTAAGGTGCTTTATTTAAACTACGGTCACCATAAATAAGGGTTGCCGCAAATCCAGCTTCATTGTCTTTGTTGTCATCTTTTGGCGCATAGGTAAATGAAAACTGTGCATTGTGCCAGTACTTAGAAGTATAGGTAATAGTATCGCCTAAGCGATCTTGTCCGGCAATAACTTGTGAAATATCAGCTTGGGTTTCGTTAAAGTTATCAAGCTTGCCTTCAGAGTATTTAAAACGCGTATCGTTTCGCCCTACGACTACTTCACCAAACGCCCCTTTTAGACCAAGGTAAGTATTACGTGCTGCAAAAGGCTCATTGGTATCATCATGTTCAAAGCCTTTTACTTGAACCTCGTATTTAAATACCGCAGTAAAATACTCATTTAATTTATGGTCCCCTTTAATACCAATACGCGAGAAAGGGGCATCAATTTGTGTGCCTTCATCAGCGTAACGCATTATGCCAGTATCGGTGTTGGCAATTTGTACTTCGGCTTTACCGTACACAGTGTAATCTGCAGCAAACGCTGTTACAGGTAGTGTGGCAGCACTGCATAACGCAGCAAGTACTGAGCCTTGGAATAAATTATTTTTCATTATGTATCCTAATTGTGTGATGTTACTTGTTGTCTACAACTGTAGAGCAAGAACATGACCAACTAGATAATAACAAAAAATTTCAACAGCTTAAGAAACAAAACCATAATCGAAAGCCTTAAAATGTGCGGATTTCCACACACTTTAAATACCTACTATCACCATTTCCACCCACTAATCGGTAAACATATCTCGATTAAGGTTATATTTATTCATTTTATCGTAGAGAGTCTTACGCGCTATTTGCAACGTTGCCATGGTGTCTTTAATACTGCCATGATTAAGCTCTAAGGCTTCTTCAATTAAAGACTGCTCATAAAAGCTGACCTTTTCTACAAGGCTTAAGTCCAATGATAACGACGAGCCACTACTGCTTGAGTCACTCTGTGCAAAAGCCAGATCGGCGCCAAGTAATACCGCGCGTTCAGCCTGGTTTCTTAATTCACGTACATTACCAGGCCAATCATGCGCAAGTAGGTGCTGTTGTAACTCAATATTAAGCGCACCTAAAGGTTTATGAAAACGAGTGGCCGCAATAGAGCTAAAGTGCTTAAACAACAAAGGAATATCGGCTTTTCTATCTCTTAATGCGGGAATACTCACTTTAACTAAACTCAACCGATAATATAAATCGGCTCTAAACTCACCTTTTTCTACCAAGGAAAGTAAATCGACCTTGGTGGCCGCAACAATACGAATATCAAGGTCAATGGCTTTATTTGCACCCACGGGGGTAACTTTTCGCTCTTCAAGCACCCGTAGTAATTTAACTTGTAGCGATAAGGGAGTGCTTTCAATTTCATCTAAAAAAACGGTGCCGCCTTGTGCAAACTCAAACTTACCTTTGCGATCTTGTGTTGCGCCAGTATATGCGCCACTAACAGCACCAAACAATTCGCTTTCTATTAATTGCTCAGGCACCGCACCACAGTTAATAGCCACAAACTGACAGCTGGAACGGTTACTATGATCGTGTAAATAACGGGCAACCAATTCTTTACCTGTACCAGTTTCACCTTCAATTAATACATCTGCAGGGGTATCAATCACCGTGTTGAGTAAGTTCATCATGTGCTGCATTTTAAGGGTCTCGCCTAAAATACGCACACCGGGCGCGGAGGTCTTTTCAACTGCACGCTTCAGAGCTCTATTTTCCATAACTAAAGCACGTTTGTCTAAAGCTCTGGCAATGCAATCTAATAAATTTTCGTTCAGGGGTTTTTCAAATAAATCATACGCGCCTAATTGCATCGCTTTTACCGCTACAGACACATCGGCATAACCTGTTAAAAATATTACCGGAAGTTCACTGTCGAATGCTTTTACCTGCTCAATAAAAGTTAAACCATCCATAGTCGGCATATTTATATCACTAAGGACAACGCCATAAAAATTGCGACTCAAACGACTTAAAGCAACACTCGCATCACTAAAGCACTGCACCTCATACCCTTCGAGGGTTAAAAGCTGATTTAACGAATCACGGATCATCGCCTCATCATCAATAACAACCACTTGCTTACAAACAACGGCTTCAATCATTTTTTGGGGCCTCTATGCTTGATAAACTAATAATAAACTGTGCACCGCCTTGAGGGCGATTGTGCGCCGTTAAGTACCCATTAAATGAATCAATAATTTGCTTTGAAATTGATAAGCCCAGTCCTAAGCCATTACTTGATTTGGTACTGTAAAACGGTTCAAAAATAGAGCCCAGTACATGGTGTTCAATACCTGGACCACTATCTAAAATAGAAAGCTTAACGCGCTCCTCAAAACACTCAACATCGAAACTAAGCTCTCGTTTAGGCTCACCCTTCATTGCTTGTGACGCATTGGTGATCACATTAACCAGTACTTGTTCAAATTTTAATGCATCAACCCATACAGTGATCTCTTGCGAAAACTGCGGTGCACTAACGTTAACATCGTCTTGCTTAAGTTGCGGGTGGGTGATCATCAACGCATTGTTTAATAACGCCGACAGTGGATGAGGTCGAAGTTGCATGGCCGCCGGCTTACTAAAGTGTTTAAGCTGCGCCACTATTTTGTGCACCCGCTCTACTAAATTCTCAATAATAATTAAGTTTTCATTTAATGCATTGAGTTTTCCTTTTTTAAGAAAAATTTTAGCGCTTGCCAAATAGGTGTTTATGGCGCTCAGTGGCTGGTTAATTTCATGGTTAATACCCGCACTTAATTGCCCTATTGTGGCTAATTTTGCCGACTGTACTAGTGCAGTTTGCGCTTTTTCAAGCGCTTGAGTGCGCTCTAATACTTCAAGTTCTAAACTATGACGCGAATACAGTAACTTTTTATATCCGGCAAAGCGTGCCAATAAGCTATATCCGACAAAAATAAATACCCAATAAAACAACACCAGCCATAACAATCTGGGCACCTGTAATGCATTTATGCTCGAGATATCAACCAATACCGTCATGGTTGCATTTAGGTATGTCAGTGGCCTTGAAGCGGCAACATATTCATCTTTATCAATTTTAAATTGCTCAATGCCCTGACTTTTGTAGCGCTGCTGCTTTATTTGTAACGGTTGATGATCTAAGTAAGCACGGCGCTGTTTAATATCGCGGCGTGTAGTAATATCAAGCTCTGTAAACGTGTTTAAACGCCATGCGGGCTCATCTGACATAGCGATAATTTTATCCGCAAGTTGCAAATAAAAATGACTGCCTTTTGAAGTATTTAATAGCGAACGATCATTTTCAAATTTAGCGACATTAATTTTAAGTGCCACTACACCAATGGCTTTGCCATCTAGATAAATAGCCTGAGAAAAGTATATTCCGCGCTCTTTTGAGCGCTGTCCGAGGGCAAAGTAAGCGACCTTTTCTCCAGCAAAAGCCTGCTTAAAATAAGGTCTAAATGCAAAGTTGCTCCCTAAAAACGTATAGTCGGTTTGCCAGTTGCTACTTGCAATAACGTCGCCAAGGGGATCTAGTATGTATACATCTGAGGCACCGCTGGCTTGTTGAATATCAGCCAAGTAATTATTAATAGCATTAAAGTGTTGTGATTCATTATTAGTAAAACGAATCAATAAATTATTTTCTGTGAGGAGCTGAGGAATAGCTGCAAAACGTGCGAGTTCATTATCAATATAATTATTTAATTGAATGACCTGTTGGTCAGCTTGAATTTTAGCTTGGCCTAAATCATAAGCGCGGCCAAATGAAAATGTAACCACTAATAACAGCACTAACAGAATACAAGCAAAAATAATTTTTTTAGGAATGGAGAACATAAACGCCTGTAACACCAGGGTGCTAATAATAACTAATAGCCACTATTGTATCGATTTATAGGCCTTTGCAGAAGAAACTTTTTGTTAACAAGTGTACTGAAACTAAAAAACCGTGAAACAAACAATATTTCACGGTTTAATTCCCTGCAAAAGGGATGCTGTTTTAGCTTAGTCTACGCTTTTGCTAGCGCTGGTTTGTCTTTAAAATACTTATACAAACCAATTAATGAGGCTGCGATCCAGAATATTTCAATCACAAAGCTCGCTAAGTTAAAGTTATAACAAAGACTAATAAGCAACAAAATAGCACCGCTTAGATTCATCATGTTATAGACTAAACTTTTTGGCGATACCTTATTTAGTTGCAATAAAAAAAACGAACCAACCACTAAAAAAGTGCCACTCATACCAACAATATCAAATAAAAGTGCAATCACACGTCTATCCTTTTCCATTTTAAAACCCAACTGACTGGCCCAATCCATGGGGAGGGTTTTTTTCAATCATTGAAACAGCAAAACCAGCGAAGTTTACCAGTGAAATAAAAGCACACAAGGGCATATGTCCGCCTCTTGATACTTTGGATTAAATAGCCAGTTTATTTAAAAGTGACTTTACCACCTATCATTTTATAAGCGGCAGTCCCTCTTATGATCGCCGGACGTGCAAAAGGTCGTTCACAGCCAGGGCATACACATTCAGTATGAGTGTGATCTTGGGTTATTCGTTCTATAAAACATTTTACCAACGCCCCTTTGCCCCCTTTACGATATTTAAATAAAGGCGCTTTGCATGCAGAACAAAATATATCGACCGTTTTTGTAGGCCCTTTTTTATTGGGCTTAGCCATACTACCTCAATGGTTATTTTACGATTACTATGGCGTACATGCTATCACATGATAGAAAAGAAATTGATGGCAGTAAGCATTACTGATCAGAGTGATTATTGATTAGGTAATTATGTTAAAAAATATTGTGTTATTAAACTTTATTAGCTAAACGTGTTAATTGAGCCGACAGTACATTCATACAAAAGGGCTTTATAATAAACCCTGATACCTTTGCATTAATTATCTTTTTTACGGTCTCAGAGCTGTCTTCACAGGTCACCATAAGTACCGGAAGCTGAGCATGCTCAGTATCGTTTCTAATAGCATCAAGTAAGTTTAGACCATCCATTTTCGGCATATGTAAATCTGTTATAACCAAATCTATGAGCTGATTTTGCAGTATAGTTAATGCTTGCAGACCATCGGTTGCTTCAACGATGTCTTTATAATCTAACTGTCTCAACATATTAATTAATACATGACGCATTAATGGCATGTCATCAACAACTAATACTCTCATATGGATGTTTAACCAAAGTAGGTGCAAACAAATTTTTATCAAAATGAATTAACAAAAACTGTTATAGATAGTATCTACATTAGTTAACTATAGCTGTTGAAGCAAATAATCAGTTTTATTGACACAATGCAAGTTTGATAATAGAGCATTTAAAAACTACCAAACGAAGCTTGAATAAGCCCAGCTAAGCATGCTGGGCTGAGTGTAATTTCAAGCCCTCGCTTACCGGCACTCACATAAATAGTATCAAAGTCCAATGCGCTTGAGTGTATGTAGGTTTTTAAGCGCTTTTTTTGTCCAAGAGGGCTAACGCCTCCCAAAATATATCCTGTACTTGCCTGTACTTTTTGCGGCTCTGCCAGCATTACTTTTTTAACTGCGCAGAGCTTAGCCAATTGCTTTAGATTAATCTGCTGAGTAACGGGCGACACTGCTACAATTAGCTGTTGTTCTGACGTTTCTAACACCAAGGTTTTAAAAACTTGGGCGCTATTAAGGTTTAGCTTTTCAACTGCTTCAAGGCCATAATTAGTGTTGTTTACATCGTGCTCATAGCTAAGTACGTCAAATTTAATTCGGGATTTTTTTAGCTGTTCTATCGCTGGGGTCATCTGATAATGTCCTCAATATATTTCTGATAACTTACCATACTAAACAAAAAAACGGCGCTTAAAGAAGCGCCGTTTTTACCTAAGTTCTGTTGACCCTAATAATTACTTAGTTAGGTCATCAAAAAACTTTTTAACACCATCAAAAAAGCCTTGCTCTTTTGGACGGTTCTTTGAGCTATCTTTGCCCATGCTTTCCTCAAGTTCAGTTAGCAGCTCGCGTTGACGCTCATTAAGATTAACTGGTGTCTCAATCACTACTTTACAAATTAAGTCACCTTGAGCACCACTGCGTACAGACTTAACCCCTTTACCACGCATACGGAACATTTTACCCGTTTGTGTTTCTGACGGTATTTTAAGTTTTGCACGGCCATCTAATGTTGGTACTTCAATTTCACCGCCAAGGCCTGCTGTAGTAAAGCTAATAGGCACTTCACAGTATAAGTTGTTCGCTTCACGAACAAATATCTTATGCTCACGAACCGACACTTGCACATACAAATCACCTGCTGGTGCGCCGTGCATACCAGCTTCACCTTCGCCAGATAAACGAATACGGTCACCCGTATCAACACCTGCTGGAATTTTTACCGATAGCGTTTTGGTTTTCTCAACGCGGCCTTGACCATGACATTTGTTACAAGGATCTGAGATAATTTGACCTTGTCCATGACAGGTTGGACATGTTTGTTGTACGGCAAAAAAACCTTGGCGCATTTGTACTTGGCCAGCACCGTGACAGGTTGTACATGTTTTTGGCTTAGAACCCGCTTTGGCACCGCTGCCGTCACACGGGTCACAACTAACCCAAGTCGGTACTTTTATTTCAACGTCTTTACCACGAACCGCTTCTTCTAAGCTTAAGTCCATGTTGTAACGTAAATCGGAACCACGTTGCTGGCGAGATTGGCGTCGGCCACCGCCGCCACCAAAAATATCACCGAATACATCACCAAAAATATCACCAAAATCACCTTGACCGCCACCAAAGCCACCGTGACCACCGCCACCACCTTGTTCGAAGGCAGCATGGCCGTATTGGTCATACATTTGACGTTTTTGATCGTCCGTTAATATTTCGTAGGCTTCCTTTACTTCCTTAAACTTGGTTTCAAGGTCTTTATCACCGGCGGTACGATCTGGATGATATTTCATCGCTAAGCGTTTATACGCTTTTTTTATGTCTCGCTCACTCGCATCTTTGCTTACGCCGAGGACTTCGTAATAATCGCGTTTTGACATATCTATCACACTACTCTTTTCTATATGCAGCGCTAGCTGCTGGACAAACCGATAAATCATATCGATTTATCATTGAATTTTTAAAGCACTTTACTTACATCTCTTACATGCAAAAGGCGCGTTAAGCTTTAGCCTACGCGCCTCAGGTGTTCATCCTAACTTAAACACGCAATGTAGTCATGGTGTTTTCGGTTAGCGAGAAGCGTTAGTAACAATTACTTGTCGTCTTTAACTTCTTCGAACTCTGCATCAACAACATCGTCGTCTTGCTTAGCAGACTGTTGTTGCTCTGCACCGGCATCACCACCTGCTTGTTGTGCTTTAGCTTGGGCGATTTCCATTAGTTTTTGAGACTTTTCAGCAAGTGCTTGTGTTTTAGCTTCAATTTCTGCTTTGTCGTCGCTCTTAATTGCACCTTCAAGGTCAACAACAGCCGCTTCAATTGCTTCTTTGTCTTCGCTTGGTAATGCATCACCCGCTTCTTCAATTTGTTTACGTGTACCGTGAACAAGTGCGTCTGCTTGGTTACGTGCAGCTACTAACTCTTCAAACTTTTTATCGTCTTCAGCATGTGCTTCTGCATCGCGAACCATTTTTTCAACTTCTTCATCACTTAAACCTGAAGACGCTTGAATGGTGATTTTTTGCTCTTTACCTGTGTCTTTATCTTTAGCAGATACATGTAAGATACCATCCGCATCCACATCGAATGTTACTTCGATTTGTGGTGTACCACGTTGTGCAGGGCGAATACCTTCTAGGTTAAATTGACCTAGAGATTTGTTATCGCTAGAACGTTTACGCTCACCTTGTAACACATGAATGGTTACCGCAGATTGGTTATCTTCTGCTGTTGAGAACGTTTGCGATTTCTTAGTAGGAATCGTCGTGTTTTTCTCAATCAGTGCCGTCATTACTGAACCCATAGTCTCAATACCAAGAGATAATGGTGATACATCTAGTAATAATACGTCTTTCACGTCGCCTGCAAGTACACCACCTTGAATCGCTGCACCTACTGCAACTGCTTCATCAGGGTTAACGTCTTTACGTGGCTCTTTGCCGAAGAACTCTGCTACTGTTTTTTGAACAAGTGGCATACGAGTTTGACCACCCACTAGAATGATATCGTTGATATCGTTCACAGATAGGTCTGCATCAGCAAGTGCACGCTTAAGCGGTTCAATTGACTTAGTCACTAAGTCTTCAACTAATGACTCAAGCTTAGCACGTGTCAATTTCACGTTCATATGCTTAGGACCAGACGCATCAGCGGTTACATACGGAAGGTTTACTTCTGTAGATTGTGCTGATGAAAGCTCAATTTTTGCTTTCTCTGCTGCTTCTTTAACACGTTGCATAGCAAGTGGGTCAGTTTGTAAATCGATACCTTGATCTTTCTTAAATTCAGCTACTAGGTAGTTGATAACACGGTTATCGAAATCTTCACCACCTAAGTGAGTGTCACCGTTAGTCGCTAGAACTTCAAATGTGTGCTCGCCTTCAACTTCATCAATTTCAATAATTGATAAATCGAAAGTACCACCACCTAAGTCATATACTGCTACAACGTTTTCACCACGGTTTTTATCCATACCGTATGCAAGTGCTGCAGCCGTTGGCTCGTTGATAATACGTTTAACTTCAAGACCCGCAATACGGCCAGCATCTTTGGTTGCTTGACGTTGTGAATCATTAAAGTATGCCGGTACTGTGATTACCGCTTCAGTTACTTCTTCACCTAAGAAGTCTTCAGCTGTTTTCTTCATTTTTTTCAGTACTTCAGCAGAAATTTGTGGTGCAGCGCGTTTTTCGCCGCCCGCTTCAACCCATGCGTCGCCATTATCAGCTTTGATAATTTTGAAAGGCATGATGCCGATATCACGTTGTACTTCTTCGTCTTCAAAACGACGACCAATTAAACGCTTAATTGCGAACAATGTGTTTGTTGGGTTAGTTACCGCTTGACGTTTTGCAGGTTGACCCACTAACGTTTCACCGTCTTGCGTGTAAGCAATAATAGACGGGGTTGTGCGATCGCCTTCCGCATTTTCAATAACACGTGCTTTGTCACCATCAAGTACTGCAACACAAGAGTTAGTAGTACCTAAATCGATTCCAATAATTCTACCCATGAATCTTCTCCAACTTCTAAATTCGTTAATACGTTCGATGACTAGTTAATAGGGATGCCACAAACTTAATTCAACTGTAAAAATGAAAAAAAATTCATTTTTTTTAATTTATTTACTAAATAACCCTAAAAAGAGTAAGGATTGCTCGTTTTTTGTTATTTAGGAGAGTCCTTATTGTCTGGTCTGATGAGTTTGGGTGTGATATAAATTCAGCAAATAACACTAAAAGGACATTATTTGTGCACTTTGAACAATTATTACAACAAGCAGCCCTAGCAAGTAAGAAAACGGACCAAGAAACCAATACTATGCAGTTTCCTGCTAATTGGTGCCAAGGTAGAACTGCTTTTGGCGGCCTCTCTGCGGCGCTTCTTTATCAAGCAATGCGCAATAAAGTTGACTCATCAAGACGACTGCTTTCTTTAAGTACAAACTTTGTCGGCCCTTTATTGGCTGAAAAGCCATTTTCTTTGTCGGTAGAAATATTACGTGAAGGAAAAAGTAGTACCCAAGTGCTAGCCAAAGCCATTCAAGATGACGCAGTATGCGTTATTGTGCAGGCCTGTTTTGCTAAAAATCGTAATTCATCAATTAATGTACCGGTATCAAAGTCGCTAGGCTTACACCCTGTGAACGAACGCCACTGTTTAGGATTTGTACCTGGGCAAATGCCAGAATTTTTTCAACATGTTGATTTATGCCCTCAACAAGGAGCCATGCCGTTTAGCAGTGCTGAAACCTCTCATTTAGGTGGTTGGATGCGCTTCAAACATACGCCAGAAGCAATTACAGAAGCCCATGTTATTGCCCTTACTGACGCATGGCCACCAACTTTGCTGCAAATGTTTAAACAACCAGCACCGGCAAGTAGTATGTCGTGGTATTTAGAATTTGTACAAGCGCCTAACTTAGCCCCGGGTGAATGGTTGGGCTTTGAAGCAATTACTCATCACTCAAAAGATGGTTACGGACTTGAAGATGGCTGTATTTGGTCGCAATCAGGTGAGCTTATTGCCCTAACCCGCCAAACCGTGGCTTTATTTGATTAACAATTAAAAACGAGTGAAGTCGCGCTGGGTATATTGTTTATCTATATTAAGCATTATGGTGCGATATTCACCGCTCTGAATTATGTTGGCTAAGCCTTGGTCAAATTGCTGCCTCAGCAAATCATTTTTAAAATACGCAGGTCTTGCCGCAGGTGGAAAAATAGTATGGATAACAAAATCTTTGGTGGCATTGGTTTTTTGATATTCCTTTAAGTAGTAAAGAAATATACGCCTATCGAGAATAATGGTATCAACCCAGCCTGCCATTAAGTGGTGTATCTGCGCTTGTTGGTTGAGTACTTCTTCATAGCCTCTTAAATTCTCTAAGTTGTGGCCAAATTCTTTGGGTAAATAGGCAGGTGCATTCTGAAATGCTAAAACACTTTTAGTCGCCAGATCGTAAATAGTATCAATAGTAAAGCTACTCTTTTTAAGACTCACCACCACATTTTCGTAGCTGACAACAGGTTGGCTTCGATATATGCCTGTAATTAAAATACCTGAATAATTTAATGCGATATCAACATGACCTTGGTTTAATAAGGCATCTGCACGTTGATTTGACATGTACTGTACATCGACTTCATTTATATCTTGATTACTTAGTGCTGCTTTTACAATTTCGAGCTGAATTCCTGAATCAGTTTCACTTATTACATAGGGTGCAACAGTAGGGTTAGCAGCAACAGTAACTCGTTGCTGATTATTATCTTTGATAAATGCAAAGCTATCGCTACATAAACATACTAAGGCCAATAAAAAAACCACTTTCACACTATCACCTAATCCGTTTTTATTTTCAGTTGTTGAGATTACTTTTCTTTTTATATTATTAGTAATTTAGTCGCAGCGTTTGTATTTAGCTATTAATTATAGCAATATTTAAATTATTGAATTAACTATAAGCTAACATTTTGCAAACTGCCTGTCCAAGCTGTGATCTTATCATTGAAATTCCCGACATTAATGCCAAACAGGTTGCACTGTGTCCTCGCTGTAATCACAAAATTCGCGGTGTTAATGTTAACCATGATATCGAAATAGTCGCGTTAAGCTTCAGCGCACTGCTGATGTTGCTCAGTAGTATGTTTTATCCGTTTATTTCTTTTAGTAGCAATGGTATTACCCAAACAATTACCCTACCTGATGCTGCTCGCATTCTATTTAATTATGATAGTGACCTGCTCGGCCTGTTTATTGATATCAGCATTATTATTCTGCCTATGAGTTTGCTCATTATTTTGATCCCTTTACATTTAGGGGTACTCAAAGCGCTGCCGCAAGCAATTGCAAAAAGGCTATTAAAGTTTACCTTGGCACTTGAACCTTGGATCATGTCAGAAATATTTTTGATTGGTGTTTTGGTTAGTATGGTTAAAATAATGTCATTAGCTGAGGTTAGCTTTGGTACCAGCTTTTTTGCCTATGTGGGATTTGTAATTTTTTATGTTAGTGCGTTAACACGGCTAAATCGTGCAAGGTTGTGGTCGCAGGTAAGCCCGGCAATTCGGCTTCAAAGTAGTGCAGGCGCAGAACGTGCAATAGACGATAATATAAAAGCCTGCCATGTTTGCCACCAGTTGAGCGTTGACCTAATCTGCCCTCGTTGCCATAGTAAAACCTACTTAAGAAACCCGTACAGCGTTCAAAAAGCAGCAGCTTGGCTAGTTACCTCAGTAATTTGTTATATCCCCGCGAATTTACTGCCCATTATGTACACTATCAGCCTTGGGGATGAAACCCCTGCCACGCTTATTTCTGGTGTTATTACTTTATGGAATAGCGGCTCCTACCCTATTGCGCTGATTATCTTTTTTGCAAGTGTGGTGGTGCCATTAGCGAAAGCGCTCATTTTAAGTTTTTTATGTTTTATGGTTACAAAACCCGCCAACCTGCATACAAAAGGTTACACAAAAGTGTATCAACTTACTGAATTTATAGGAAAATGGTCTATGATTGATGTGTTTGTTGTGGCTATATTAGTTGCATTAGTGCAGCTAGGAAATTTGATGTCGGTTATACCGGGTTTAGGCATCGTTTTTTTTACTGTTATGGTATTATGCCAAATGATGGCAGCACACGCATTTGACCCTCGTTTACTGTGGGATTCACCTAAAAATAAAAACGCAGAGAATAAAGCATGACTAAAACAGCCAACGTAGCACAAAAAACACGTATTTCTGCGATTTGGATTATTCCCGTGGTTGCCTTATTGGTAGGTATTTGGATGCTTTATCAATACCAATTAAATAAAGGGCAAACAATCTATATTTCTATGCCGCAAGCCGAGGGCATTGTTGCCGGTAAAACAGAAATTAAAGTACGGAGTGTTAAAATAGGACAAATTGATCACATTCGCCTCTCCAACAGTCAAGACAGCGTGATAGCCAGAGCACAAATAGATAAAAACTACGATAACTTGCTTACTGAAGATGCCCGTATTTGGGTGGTAAAACCTCGCATAGATGAAACTGGCATTAGTGGCATGAGCACTTTGCTCTCAGGTGTTTATTTAGAGTTTTCGCCAGGCGAAAGTAAACAACTAAAGAAGCAGTTTAAACTTCAAGAAGAGCCTGCATTAATAGGCAAAGATGTTCAAGGTGGGCGCTTTAAGTTACTCAGTTACAATGCAGAAGTACTTGATGTGAGTACTGGCATATTTTTTAAAAACTATAAAATAGGCCAAATAGAAACCGCTACTTTTGATTGGAAAAACCAAGCAATGCAATACGGTATTTTTATTAAAGCCCCCTATGAGAACTTGATCACCTTAAATTCTATTTTTTGGGTTAACTCAGGGATAGAAATAGATCTTTCCGCAGATGGTATTAACATTAACACCGGTTCTTTGAGCAAATTATTGAAAGGGGGGATCTCTGTCGGACTACCTGAACAGCAAGCTCCTGGCGATTTAGCACAAGACGGTCATAGCTTTTCTTTAAGCCAGAGCTATAAACAAGCTCTAGAAGAGCGCTTTTATGATTTTGATTATTACCTTATTGAGTTTGAGCAATCTATTCGAGGCTTACGTGTAGGTGCTCCAGTAGAGTACCGAGGAACACGCATAGGTACTGTGGTTGAAGCTCCTGCGAACGTAATAATAGATGGCAAACCCGCTCATTTTCGTGCTAAAAATACCGCAGTACCCGTATTGATCAAAGTCGAGTATGGGCGTTTATATCACAACAATGCCTTAGCTAAAGAGTATTGGGCATCAAGCATAAACGAATGGATTGAAAATGGTATGAGGGCATCGCTTAAACCGGGGAATTTACTCACTGGTGCAGTGTACGTCGACTTTGACTTTTATACTGACACCCCAAAAAGCGAGCTTAAAAAGCTTGCTCAATACGATGTGTTTCCGAGTGTATCTAGTGGTATAACGGTGCTTGCTGACCAAGTGTCTGATGTGCTGAATAAGGTAAATAATTTAAAAATTGAAGACAGTTTGGCAAAAATGCAAACAACTTTCAGCGAGTATCAAGCGTTGGCCAGTGAAATGCGCACATTATTAAGTAAACCTGACACCCAAAATTTACCCGGTGACTTTAATCGTAATCTCGAAAAAATAACCAAAAGTATGGAGCAATTTGAAATAACCATGCGGCAGTTTGATAAAACCATGGCAAGCTATCAAGCAGGCTCACAAATGCACCACCAGCTTGAACAAACACTGCTGCAAATTAGGCGTTTATCTGAAGAATTCCAACCACTTACTCGTGGGTTAAACGAACAACCTAACATGCTCATTTTTGATAAGTCACTGCCTAGCGACCCGCAACCAAGGAAACAATAATGAAAGCACTATTTTTAATTTTAGCTGGTTTGATTATAAGTGGTTGTAGCTCGGCTATTCAAACTGCAACTCAATATTACCAATTTGAACAACCCATAACTGACTCTTCGCGAAATGTGCAAGATACAAAAGCACAACTCAGGGTGCAAACAGTTACCTTAAGGGGGGCATTGAATAACCGTGGTATTGCTATGAAAGTAGATAATAATCAAGTTCATGCTGCTAATTATCACTTGTGGGGCGAATCGCCGGATGTAATGCTTACAACAACTGCGCAACAAACATTATTTAATGCCATGAGCAACTGGATGGTTATAAAAGGATTGCCGGTCATTACCGACCAACAACAACAAATATTTTATGAACTAGAATATGAATTACATCACTTTAACGGCGATCTGCAAGGTAATGCAGATATCTCTGGGTTATGGCGTTTGTACTATACCCACCCAGAATCAGGCAGACGTTTACTAAGCATTCATAACTTCTCAAATGTAACGCCAATAGATAACGATGGCTACAATTCATTAGTCGCTACCCTTGAAAAAATGTGGCTAGAGATAAATTCAAATGTGGCAAATACAATTGAAAAAACAAGACTCAATCATAAATAAATACACTGATGGTGGTTTTATCAGCATTGATGACTGCCTTACCCACCTCAGTAAAACCCAGTTTATATAGTGTATTTTGAGATCCTAAATTAGCCGTTGAAGTAATTGCGCATACATCTTTTATACCTAATTTATGTCTGTTATTTAAAAGTATTGTAGCTGCTTCAAAAATATATCCCTTTTTTTCAAAGCCGTCTTTTAACGCAAACCCTAAATCGGGATGTTGCATAGTCGCTCGCTGATAAAAACCAACAATACCAACCACAGTTTCATCATGGAGTGTGATCATATAAGGCCCAAAACCGTGCTCTTTATGGGCAGCTATAAAGCTGTCTTTGATGTATTTTTTAGCGTCGTCTAGGGTATGAATACCTTTATCACCAATGTATTTAATAAAGTTGGCCTGGTTAACTAACTTAAGTAACTCAGCCGCGTCAGCTATTTGTGCAAAGCGTATAAGTAAACGTTCAGTTTTAAAAGCAATATTCAAAATAACTCCTTGGAGTTCAATGCTATAGCTATAATTTAACGACATTAAAACAAAACCCAGTCAACGATGACTGGGTTTTTTGGTTTTAGAGTAATTTCAAACTTACTTTTGCAATTTTATATCGCTGTAGTAAGCATCTAAACTCGTCACTTTAGTCTGATTTGGCAAATCAGCAAACTCGCTATCACTAAACTTAGTGCCGCGTAGCTGCACATTTAAACGTGCTGCTTTTGGGTTTAACATTGTTTGCTGGTAGTAATCTTTAATATCAGCAAGGGTGACTTTTTCCACCTCTGCAATTAATTTTTGTCTTGAATCAAAATCAAAGTTTTCACGATACCAATCGTTAATCAATGGACTCATTTCGTCGCTTAAATTCTTTGGCTGTTCTTTTAACGAAACCAAAGTTGCATTTTTAAGCTGTGCAAATGTTTCCTCACTCATGGCATTAAGCTCAGAAGCGTACTCTTTTTTAAACTTGTCAAAGCGACCTTGAATGTCTTTTGGCCCTTTCACAGGTGTTTGGATAAATAAACCAATACCTGAGTAATCTTCAATAGGACGCGCTAATGCGCCTACTGCATAAGCAAGTTGCTCTTCAGTACGCATTTTATCAAACGCGATTGTTCTAAAGTGACCTTGCAATACAGCTGCCTGTGCTTTTTGTTTGTAACCAGGAGTTGGGTGAATGGTCATATCGACCACCGCTACATCGGCGACATCAATATCTTTGTGTAATACACGCGCTTCACCCGGTTGCGGTAACCACGCTTTACTGCGTGCAAACTCCGTTTGAGTATGTTTGCTTGGTAAGATAGCCGCTAACTCAGCAGCAATAGCATCAATGTCCTTTTCGTTGTAGTTACCGTAGCTAAATACACGTAAGTTATTATTCGCTAAGGTGCTTTGCTTTAAAGCGTGTAAATCAGCAAGCGTTAGTGTTTTTGCAGCCTTAATTAGCGCTTCTGTATCGAAACTGCCAGTACGAGTTAGCTTTGAATACTCACCAAATGCTTGTGCATACGGGAACTGTTTTTGTTGATTAAGTAAATCTCGCTGATAACGGTCAATCGCTTGATTAAACGCTTGTGCTGAAATTTCAGCATCAAACCCAGCTAACGCTTGTTTAAGTAAAATATCTTGTTTATCAGTAAAACCACTTAACGATAGCACCAATCCATTACTTGAGCTTAAATTAACGTTCATGCCAGCAATGGCAGCTTCAGTTCGTAACTGACTTAATTGAGTGTTATACAGATCAGCCCAAACAGAATAAAGTACGGTTGAGTTAATATCATGCAAACCTGTTTGCGTGTTGATATACACCTCAACTAAACCTTTAGGCTGCTCTGCAAACTGCTGACTTGCTTGGCGCCAAATTTTTACGCCGTTTTTATCATAGCTAAGCTCAGGATGCTTCTGCTCTTTAAAAGCTTGCGTTTTAATAGCAAAACTCTCTGGTAGTAAATTGTTAACACTTGGCAATGCTAAATTAAAATCACTTGGTTTTTCCCAGCTGGCAATTTCTGCATCGCTAATATCGTTAATTTTATATTTGCCATCGTAAAAATGCAGCTCAGAATCTGTATCTTCCTGTTGAGAAATATACCAGATGCGAAGTGTATCGGCGTTAAGTTGCTTAAGTACATTATTCACCGCATCAGCATCAAATTGAGCATAGTAGTACGGTGCGTTTATCGCATGATTTAACGGGTAATCTTGCATGCTTTGAGTCAACGCACTGACATAGTTAAACTCATCGCCCTTTTCTAAAAATTTAAACTGATTATTTAAAGAAGTGCGAATTTCATTAAAGTACTTACTATTAACGCCCTCACGCTTAATCAAGTCAATGTATTGCATGATTGTCGCGACAATTGATTCGCGGTTTTTCATACCCTCATCAGTCAGCTCTATATTCACGTTCAAAGAACCGTAGTTGCCATACTGATTTGCAGAGGCAGAGGCTGATAACTGAGATACCCACCCTTTATCACGTAATATTTGCGCTGGACTACCTGGCATTTCATTACTAAGTAAATAGGCAACAAAGCGATTAGGTTTTACTGCAAATTCATTTTGGTTATTAGTAATTGTGAAATCGAGTTGTAATTGTTTTACGTCTTCATTTGGTGAGTAAAAAACACGTTTACCACCGGCATTATCAAAATCTAAGCTAGCTGTAACACTTGGCTTTTCAATATTTTTATTTTCAATGTCAGCAAAGTATTTTTGTGCTTTTTTCTGCATTTCTGCAATTGGTAAGTTCGAAATCAGCGCCACTTTCATAATATTTGCTGAATAATATTTATTATAAAAATCAACCGTTTCCTTGTGTAATGAACTATCAGCTTTATCGCCTAGGGTTTCAAGGTTACCAATTAAAAATCGGTTAGCCGGATGTTCACCCATCATTTTACGTGCAAGTTTAAATTGGCCGAAAAAGTCCATTTCACGACGCATTGACCATTCAGCATTTACTGCATTTTTTTCTTTTTCTGTGTATTCTGGGTAAAGCTTAGGGGCTTTAAAAAAATCTGAAAAGCGGTCTAAGCCTTCATCAAACGCATCGTTATTAATTTTAAACATGTAGTTGGTAATATCGAGCCAAGTATAAGCATTATGCGCACCACCATTTTTAGTCATAAAATCGGAGTACCCTTTGGTATCAGGGTATCGTTCAGTGCCTAAAAACAACATATGTTCTAGGTAATGCGCCATACCTTGTTGGCTCATTGGGTCATGTAACAGACCTACACCTACACTCAGTGAAGCAGCAGATTTTTCAGCGCTTGGATCAGAGACTAAAATCACTTCAATATCGTTAGCAAGTTTCAAGGTTTTATATTCACGGTTATCGTTAGGGCTAACAACGAGCGTTGATGACAACAGTGATGTTTGTGAAGATTGAGAAAGAGTGGCGGTATTCGAACAACCGCTTAATATTGCCAGTGCAATTGCACTTAAGCCGATGACGTGTCTCATTTTAATTATATCCATTGCTGTTAAATACGTGTTTAGTGTTACAAAAATACTAAATCAGGAATAAACTACCATCATCAAGTAATACTATGCTACTAATTAGTACTTAATTGTGTAACACATTGTGAATAACAATCGAATACTCAAAGAAAATAATAAGGTAAGTTATGGAAAAGATAATAATAATGGCCATGTTTGTGCAGGTAACACTTTCATTAGTTGTTATGGTGATTATGGGAAAACGTCGTTTTGCAGCGGCCAAAAATAAACAGATACAGTTAAATGATTTTGCTGCTATGCGCCTTGATAATGCGGGCGATTATGTCAGAGTTGCTGATCGTAACTTTAGCAACCAATTCGAAATACCTGTGCTTTTTTATGCGGGATGTTTACTTGCTTTACAGCTTAATATGGCGAGTGTCAGTATTGCAGTACTTGCCTGTTTATTTGTCGCTACACGAATTATTCACAGCATCATTCACCTGGGTAGTAATCATTTAAGAGCCCGTTTTAGAGTGTTTTTACTAGGCTGCTTATCTGTGTTTGTAATGTGGATTTTGCTAGTGCTGGGTGTACTTTACCACTAAAAAATAACGGCGAATTTAACAATTCGCCGTTATTTTTTATAAGTTTATTTTGTACGTTTTAATCGAGGTGCTACTAGCAGTAGTGCACCTAATAACCACGCTACACTACCACTAGAGTCTGAAGTTTTTGGTGGTGTAACTTCTACGTTATCAATTAATGTATTTTCTTTAGGTGTCAAGTTTTGTGCTGAATTAGGATCATCATCAAGCACAACCACACTTTGAATTGATACCAAGTTTTGATTACTAATAACTAAATTTTCATCTGAACATTGCTCTTGAGTAATACCAACTAATGGTACCTCTGAACAATGGACTAAGGCAGCAATTTTATTTAAGGTTTCTTGGCTTTGCGTAGTGACTTGTCCAAACACGGTAAAACCACCATTTTGTAAATCTAAGTTTTGGCTGTTATCACTCATGTTAAAAAACCATTGGCTAGTAGCGCTGTTTTCATTACCGCCCTGTTTTGCCATAGCAATGGTGCCTTTAACATTTGAATAAATAGGTTCGTTTATAACCGAAGGTTTGGTTGTAATTGGATCCATTTTATCAGAAAAGGTAAAGCCCCCTCCTTGAATGATAAACTTATCAATAGAGCGATGTATTACCGTTTGATTATATGCAGCATCATCAACATAACTTAGGAAATTTTCTACTGTTTTAGGAGTTTGTTGATCAAACAAGTTAATTTGTATCGTTCCCTGACTCGTTTGCATTTCGACTATAGTTGCAGTGCTTGAAAAACTTGTTGCAGTTAAAATTGAGGCTAAGATAAGCTTCTTCATTATTTTTCCTATTTTTATTGTCATTAGAATTAATATTTTATGCATCATAGAATAGTGCTATTTATTTTGTAAATCGATATATAAGTACTTAACGCTACAATTCATAGCAAAGTAATTACACCACAGTTACAACTGTTTACATTTTTATTTTAAACACGTTATGGATAATTAATTGCCTGTGTGCCTTGGTGTACATTACGGTTACTCTTTTTAATTAATTTTAAACCTTGCAAGGTATTTAAAAAGCCCCTTATCAATCACTCTTTTTTTGTTATTATCAATCAGGGACTGTTGCCACTTAAAGGTCATTAGGCCCTAACTCATTGATAGGAGTACATAAAATGACTAATAACACGACTATTTGTGATTTTGGATTACATAAAGGTGAGCCATACACCCAATTGCCCGTGAGCTTTTTGAAATGGATGATTGATGTTAATCATCAAAAATCTCAATATGCACGAGATGAACTTGCTCGAAGAAACAGGGTTGTAGAGCTGCAGCGTCAAACCACACAGGCTGAAAAAATATAAAGAAGTGCGTTTTTTTAAACTCGAACTAGTTTACACTAACCACCTACTAGATTGAGCTTTAATTCATCGATAGGTATCTTATGCGTACTCTTTTTTTTCTTGTTTTTTTTCTTGGTTTATCTGGCTGTGCTAGCGATTCTGTCAATAAACCTGCAGCACAGTATTTAACAGTTCTTCATACCAATGATAACCATGGTCGCTTTTGGCATAATGAAAAAGGCGAATATGGCATGGCAGCCCGTAAGACCCTAATTGACCAGTTAAGAGCAGAGGCAAAGACACAGGGACATCAGGTGTTATTGTTATCAGGCGGTGATATCAACACTGGTATTCCGGAGTCGGACCTACAATTTGCTGAGCCCGATTTTAAAGGTATGTCGAAAATCGGCTATGATGCAATGGCTCTAGGAAACCATGAGTTTGATAACCCAATAAGTGTATTAAAACAGCAACAAAAATGGGCTAACTTTCCTCTTTTATCGGCAAACATTTTCGATAAACAAACTAACGAAACAGTTTTTGAGCGCTATAAAATATTTAATAAAGGTAACTTAACCATTGCCGTTATTGGCTTAACAACAACGGATACCGCAAAAATTGGTAACCCTCAATACATTGGCCATTTGGATTTTAAAGATCCGGTTAAAGTAACTGCCTCACTCACCCAAAAACTAAGAGCAAAATATAACCCGGACATTACCATTGCAGTAACGCATATGGGCCACTATGCAGATGCTAAAAATGGGATCAATGCCCCTGGTGATGTCACACTTGCTCGCTCTTTAGATAAAAATGCCCTTGATATGATTATTGGTGGCCACTCTCAAGAGCCAGTGTGTATGGCTGCTAAAAACGTTACTGATGAGAACTTTAAACCGGGTTTAGCCTGTAAACCAGATCAGCAAAATGGGACATGGATAATGCAAGCCCACGAATGGGGTAAGTATGTGGGCAAAGCAGAATTTAAATTAGAAAACGGTCAATTATCTCTACTGAGTTATCAATTATTACCCGTTAATTTATATGTCGATAAAAAGCAACCAGACGGCAGCATAAAAGCCGTTCTAGCTGCAGATTACATTAAACCTGACTCTGCATTACAGACCTTTTTGGCAGCATACCAACAAAAGGGTGCTAAGCAAATTGAGGGGAAAATTGGCTTCGTCAATTACAGGCTTGAGGGAGATCGCAATAAAGTACGCTTTGAGCAAACAAACCTTGCGCGCGTTATTATCCAAGCACAAATGAACACTGTAGGTGCCGATTTTGGTATTATCAGTGGTGGCGGTGTTCGCGATAGTATTAATGCGGGTGACGTGAGTTATAAAGATATACTTAAAGCACAACCTTTCAAAAACCGTGTCGCCTATATCGACTTTAAAGGCAGTGAAATTTTAACCTATTTAAATGTCGTGACACGTTTCCCACCAGACTCTGGTGCTTACATGCAGTATCATAACTTAGCATTTGAATTAAAAGCTGGGCAGGTAACTGACGTATTTATCGCCGGCAAGCCACTTGATATAAACAAAACATACCGCATGAGTATTAATGAATATAACGCCTCTGGTGGCGATAATTATCCAAAAATCACAAAAATGGTGGGTTTTGTAAGCACCGATGAAACTGACTCGCAAGCTTTAAAACGGTTTTTTACTGAGCATAGCCCTGTTGATGCACGTGAATTTGCACCTAAGTAGTGATCTAGTGTGAACATTATGAGTGTCATTAAAATGCTAATGGCACTCTTCATTAAGGTTTATGTGATAAGCTCAGTTAAATCATTATCCTAAGCAGTTAATTCGAAATTATTTCCCTATTATCTCTATATTCCCTTGGTTAACATTTACTAAGCCATAGCTATGCATCCGTGATCGAGAGCCCTCTCCAAATGCCTTTGGCGGGTAATACAGCTCCTTCTGCTCTGGGCAATCATTCAATACATCATCTAACGCCGCACGAATTTCACTCAGGGTTTTTTCTAAACTGTTATTAAAGTTTGGTCGTTTTCTGATGGTATGCCCGAGTTCAACTAAACGATAAAAGTACTTATTGGCAAGTTCTAACAGCTCCTCGGGTACATTTTTATTATGGTTAAGTTTAATCTCTGGATTATTAGTACAAAACTCAACAAGCGCTAAATAAAAACACAACGGCTTATTTGCTAACGCCACTTTTTGCTCGGGATAATAACTACTGGATAAAGTTTTACTTTTTAAATTAATCACGAGTATTAATGGCTTTGATTCTAGTGTACTTGGCTCCTGCTCAGTAATGAGTTTTTTATTCCTTTGATAAATTTCAGCCTGCTTTATCATGACCATAATTAATGCACTAACAACAAAAAGTAGTATATAAAAAGTCATTCTAGTATGCGAAAAATGAGGCTGCTTTAAGGATAAAACTATAAAAACTACACTATTATTACTATTTAGTTTTCGAATAAACTCATCGGTTTTTAAGGATGAAATAAACTCGTGCTCTGGCACTATCGAAATTACCTCTATACCTGTGCCTTGGATATGAGTATTTACTGTTTGTATATAATGTTGTATCGCAACTTTATTACCAGAATGTTTAAGAAGCTCATTTGATAAATCGAGCAAAGGTAAGTCTAAAGCGATTTGTTTTTCTATTTGAGCTATTTGTAACTTATTTACCCGTTGCTGCTTATGTGTTGTTGAAATATAAAACACCAATGAAAATATAATGAATAATATAAAAACACACAATGGCGATATAAGCTTTCTCATTACGACTCCCCTATAAAAGTAACGGGGTAGTTATTACATTGCCAATATGGCTCAACATCGTGATAGTATTGAAACGATTGTTCTTTAGACATACTCAATAAGTGAGATTGTACAGCGCAGAGTAAATCGGTATTGCTATGTTGCATTTTTAAGTACCAACGAGTACCTGCAACATTACTGCTTATGGGCGTAATATAATTTTTTGAGAAGCGCTTACTATCATTTTCTCTCCAAAAAGAGGCAATCAGGTCAACCTGCCCGTTCGCCAGTAATTCCCGCAATTCATTATGTGAGCTGGCATAGGTTATTTTTAGTTGAGCAATATTAAGTCCTAATTGCTTAAACGTTTGTTTTGGCAAAATATGTCCAGATCGGCTAGTTGGATAATCTAGCAGGCCTATTTTTTTGTCTAAAAAATACTGTTTAGTGATCAGAGGCTTCTCTTTTGAAGATATAAAAAACGCGGTGTAATCTGAAAAGCCGACCACTGGCTGATAATTGTAAGTAGTCTCGGCTCTAAACGCTTCCATAATATTATTTTTAGCTAAAATTAAATCCGCAATGCCTTTACCAACAAACTCTAAGCTATCGACGGTTCTGTAGCCCCAATAGCCAATAACAGACCCATATTGCTTTGCCACAACTTTATCATCACACAACTTTTTCGTGAGCAATTGAG
The DNA here is from genome assembly GCF_013394165.1 of Pseudoalteromonas sp. Scap06. Taxonomy (NCBI): domain Bacteria; kingdom Pseudomonadati; phylum Pseudomonadota; class Gammaproteobacteria; order Alteromonadales; family Pseudoalteromonadaceae; genus Pseudoalteromonas; species Pseudoalteromonas sp. Scap06. Next base: position 632,276 of record NZ_CP041331.1, read on the forward strand.
CAACATACTTTGAGGGTGTAAATACTATAAGCTGATTTTGGTTAGCCGTTGCCGTGGTTTGACATGTCGTTGATGTTTCTATCATCACTGGGAAAGCTATTTCTTTTTCATCTACAGCCATTTGACCAGCAAACCAACTAAACAACAACACTATAAACATAAATGTAACAATTGCTGTTTTATGCAACATTAACTTTTTAATATCCAAAAAACACCGATCTAAAATGAAGTTATAATACATTTGAACAATTTTAATTACTTATTACAATAGGTAATTTTACCCATCAAACATAAGGCATTGATAAAAAACAACTTTAAATAAGAAAATATGAATTTTATTGAGTCCTTTCTATCAACATGAAAAATACGGACAATTGACCTTATAAGGTTTTATAAATTAAATTTCACACTTACTAGGATGCCTCGATGCAGATAAATGTAAAACATTCGCTTTCATTAACACTTTTAATTAGTGCAATATTTGCAAGCACAGACTGTAATGCATGGGGGCAAAACGGCCACCGCGTTGTTGGTAAAATTGCAGAGGCCCATGTAAGTGAAACCACCAAGGCCGCACTTATTCCTTATCTCAATGGTGAATCTTTAGCACAAATTTCAACATGGCCAGATGAAATGCGCTCTGCGCCAGGTGATTTTTGGCAAAAAAAATCATCTCGCTGGCACTATATTAATGCAGATGACAATGCAAAATTTAGCTTTAACCACGAACACACTGAACATAAAGAATCAGTAACAAACATATTAGAAGGCATTCACTATTCAATTAAAGTATTGAAAGATGATAAATCAAGCCTTGCAGCAAAGCAGTTTAGTTTGCGTTTTTTAGTGCACTTAGTCGGCGACAGCCATCAACCATTTCATGCAGGTAGAGCTGAAGATAGAGGCGGGAATCGCATTAAGGTTTCTTTCTTTAACCAACAAACCAATCTTCATAGCTTATGGGATACTAAGCTGGTAGAAAATGAAAATTTATCTTTTACTGAATACGCTCAATTTATAGATACTAATAACAACGAGTTAATTAACGAGTATTTAAACAGTACCCCAACAAGCTGGCTTGAAGAGTCACACAACCTTGCTTTACAAATATATAAATCAACAGAAGAAAATATTAGCTACGACTATATTTACAACCACACCCCTATTGTAAAAACGCGCTTACAACAAGCGGGCATTCGCTTGGCTGGATTGTTAAATACATTATTTGATCCAGCGAGTAAACGTTCAAAAAAAGCTTTAACACTAAAAGCAACAAAATAAATTCAGTTTCTAACTTAAATAACCTAAACGGGAAATCAACACTATGACAAAGCTTCGCCTTTCGAAATTAACTGGGGCAGTAATTCTTGCTCTAGGAGTTTCAACAAGCGCTATGGCTGCTGACACTTCATCTGCAATGCGTGGTAAGATCACCACACCTTCAGGTGCGAATGCTGCAAACGTTAAAATTAAGGTTGTTCATCAACCTACTGGCACAATCAGTGAGTTAACAACCAATGAAAGTGGTACTTTTATAGCCAATGGTTTACGTGTTGGTGGACCATACATGGTGATCATCGACTCTGATACATTTAACGACACCACCGTTGAAAACATCTTTTTAAACCTTGGTGAAACTTATCGCTTGAAGTCGCAACTAGCACCACTAAATATTGAAAAGATTGAAGTCTCTGGATATAAAATCATCCAACAATCAGGTGGTTCTAGCAGTACGTTTGGTGAAGATACCATTAATAATATGCCCAGCTTTAATCGTGACATTAAAGACATTGCGCGTTTAAACCCACTTGCAAGTATTAATGGTAGCGGTCAACTAACTTTTGCTGGTAGTAACCCACGCACGAATGGTTTAACTGTAGATGGCATTGGCCAAAATGATGACTTTGGTTTAAATTTTGGTGGCTACCCAACCTCACAACCCCCTGTAGCACTAGATGCGATTGAACAAGTCTCTGTAGATGTTTCGCCTTTTTCGGCTTCTAAAGGAAACTTTGGTGGCGGTACTATTAATGCGGTAACAAAGTCTGGTACAAATGAGTTTAAATTTTCTGGCTTTTATGAAATATCTACCCCTGATATATCAGGAGATCTTCTTAATATCGTTGAAGAAGATGACCTAGATGCGATTGGTCAAAAAACTTTTTCTACTAATAAAGTAGAGCCTATTCAAACAGAAGAAAGGTTTGGCTTTAATGTTGGTGGAGCAATAATAGAAGATGAGCTGTTTTACTTTGTAAACTATGCAGAATGGTCAAGTGAATCGGATCTTGATTATGGTTTTAGCGGATCAGGTGCTGCAAATGAATTTAATACCACTGAAGCTAATTACAACCGTTTCATTTCAATCTTAAATGATGAGTACGGACTGACTGATTCACTCGCGGGTGCTCCAGAGGATACAAATAAAAACTTATTAGTTAAGCTTAGCTGGAATGCAAGTGATGATCATCGCCTAGATTTTACTTACCAATGGCAAGACGATCAAGATGAGCGTAATTCAAGCTACGGTGGTGATAACATCGTTCTTCAGTCAAATACTTATGCGTATGTTACTAAGTTCAATAATTTTGCCACTAAACTCTACTCAGATTGGACTGAAGACTTTTCAACTGAAATTGGTATTTCTTATAAAGATGTCATTTCAGACAGCGCGACACGTTCTAATTTAGGAAGTATATCAGTAGACGAAGATGGACGTAATGGCCCATCTTACAGCTTTGGTACAGATCAATACCGCCATGCAAATCGCTCTGAAACACAAAATTTAACGTTAACATTTGATGCTACTTACTTAACTGATGAGCATGAAATAAATTTTGGAGCTCAGTACGAGTCACTTCGTTTATACAATTTATTTGCTCAAAACTCATTGGGCTCATGGAAGTTTGATAGCTTAGAAGACTTTGCGAACCGCAATGTAGGCTTTTATGATTTCTCTTATCAAAATGCCTACACGAATAATTCGGCTGATACCGCTTATGATGTAAGACGTAATCAACTTGCACTTTACATTGAAGATACTTTCTATGTTGGTGACGACTTAGAGGTTACAGCAGGTGTTCGTTATGAACGTTTATCATCAGATGACAAACCTACTCTGAACGAAAATTTTGCCAGTACTTATGGGTTCACCAATCAAGAAAATCTTGACGGCTTAGATATCATTTTACCGCGTATTGGCTTTAAATATTATGCGACAGAAGCGCTTACAATTAGCGGTGGTATCGGTCGTTTCCAAGGCGGCATTCCAAATGTTTGGTATAATAACTCATTCCAAAGTGATGGCATCACACTTGTATCGGCACCTAATGATGTAATAAATGATTACTACGCTAATAACACTGCTGATATTACCCAAGTGCCTGATGAAATTAAAAACTCTTTGCAGCAAGGCGCTGGTAGTGTTGCATATATAGACCCAGATTTTAAACTTCCTTCAAGTATTCGTACCCAAGTTGGTTTTGAGTATGATTTTGACTCTGAGCTATTCGGTGACGGCTTTAAGTGGCAAGCCGAAATCGCGTACCATAAAAAAGAAAATGAAGCTGTATGGCACAATTCTTCAATTACACCTGTTGGCTTAGCTGCTGATGGTGAACGCGTGATTAATCAAACTATATATTCAGGTTCACTTACTGATAACGTTGATATTGAAATGACGAACTCATCTGATGATGGTCGCTCAATCATCTTATCAACGGGCATTGCCAAAGAGTGGGATAATGGTTTATTTATTTCTGCAAGTTATGCGCATCAAGATGTTAAAGAGTCCTCAGCAGGTTCGGCATCACAGGCAGAAGGTAACTATAAACACAATATCACTGTAAACCGCAATGAAGATATTGCTGCTCGCGGGTTTTATGAAATAGAGCATAGCTTTAAAGTTAACCTAGGTTATACCGCTGAGTTGTTTAGTGGTTATGCAACTAAATTTAACGTCTACTTTGAACGTCGCTCTGGACGTCCATTCAGCTACACAATGGGAATGTATAAAGATGGTGATTTAGGGGATACTAGCTCACTGTTTACAAACGGTGCTTACTTACCTTACATACCAACCGGTGCTGACGATCCAAATGTAAACTGGGGCGAGTCAAAAATTTCTTGGGCTGAGTTAGAGCCTCTACTGCAAAGTGCTGGTATTTCTCAACGTGGCGGTATTTTAGCTAAAAACACAGCTACACAACCATGGGTTACAACCATGGATGTAAGTATAAAGCAGGAAATTCCTGGCTTTGCTCAAGGTCATAGTGGTGAGGTATACTTCATGATTGATAACTTCGCTAACCTTTTAAATAGTGATTGGGGCATCGAGAAAAGTCTAAGCTATTCAAATCAAACAATTTATGATTTTGGTGGGCTTGACGACCAAGGTAGATATAAACTTGATAATACCTATGGCGGCGCTGATGTAAGGAACTACTCGCGAATTAGTAGCTCATCTGCTTGGCAAGCTAAAATCGGTGTTAGTTATAAGTTTTAATCTATAACTTGCACTGCAAAAATTTATAAATATTAAAAAGCCATTACATTTATGTAATGGCTTTTTTTTTGAAAAAGTCACTTTTCATCTGTTTGTCATAAAAACTACTTACTATCTGCACAGTAAAATATTGAAACATTAATAAAATGCTAAAGTTCACACGAAAAGTGTTTTATAATAAAAAAGTTACAGTTGTATTTTATTTGTAACAATCAAATGAGGTACACTATGTAAACATTTTTGGTTAGGTGTGTTACTCAGCCTCCTAATCCAAAATTAAAATAAAAAAGCTATTAAAAGTTTATTTAACTACACGGGAAAATAAAATGAAAATTCAACTTCGCAAAACGGCTCTATCACTTGCTATAGCAGCATGTGTTGGTGTGAGTGGTGCTGCAATTGCAAACGAAACAACCTCAGCAATTAAAGGTCAAATAAAGGGGCCAAATGGTAACCCTGCTGCAGGAACTAAAATTACTATCCTACACGTTCCTTCAGGCTCAGTTAAAACAACTGAGACTAACGACGCTGGTTACTTCACAGCAAAAGGCCTTCGTGTTGGTGGTCCATATAAAGTAGTTGTAGATTCTGACACTTATGCAGATCAAGAGTTCAATAATATTATTCTTAATATTGGTAACGATTACCCTGTAAATGCTTCTTTAGAGAATATATCTAACATCGAGCAAATTGTAGTTACAGGTGCTCCTATCAGTGCTATGTCTGGTGGAACAGGTCCTGCGTCTACTTTTACGCTGACGGATCTTGAAAACCAACCAGCAATCAACCGTGATTTAAAAGATATTATTCGTATTGACCCACGTATTACAATTGATGATAGCCGTGGTTCAATCAACTGTGGTGGTGGTAACCCACGTTACAACAGCTTAACGCTTGACGGCGTTCGCATGAACGATAACTTCGGTTTAAGCTCAAACGGTTACCCAACTATCCGTGCCCCTTTCTCTTTCGACTCTATTGAACAAGTTTCAGCTGAGCTAGCCCCTTTTGACGTTCAATACGGTGGCTTTACATCGTGTAACATCAACGCTGTAACAAAATCGGGTGGCAACGACATTCACGGTGGTGTTTTCTTCGATTACACAAGCGATTCAATGAAAGGCGATGAAATTGAAGGTAATGAAGTTGATAACGGTAACTACACTGAAAAGCGTTACGGTTTCAACGTAGGCCTTCCGCTTATTGAAGATACATTATTTTTGTACACTTCATACGAAAAACTTGAAGGTGTTCGCCAGTTTAACTACGACGGTTTAAACACTGGCAGCGTAACAGCTGAAGACATTACCCGCATCACAAATGCAGCTCAATCTGTATATGGTTACGATGTTGGCGGTATGCCATCTAGCATGCCTGTTGAAGATGAAAAGATCTTAGTAAAACTAGATTGGAACATCAACGAAGATCACCGTGCAAACTTAATTTATAACTACAACGACGGTAATACAATTTCTCAGTCGGATACAGGTTCTAGCCGAGTTTCTTTATCAAACCATTTCTATGATCAAAGTGCTGAATTTACTTCAATTATTGGCTCTGTATATTCTGATTGGTCAGACGATTTCTCTACAGAAATTCGTTTAGGTAAATCAGAGCTAGATGCAACTGTTCAGTCATTAGATGCTGCAAGTAGCTTTGGTGAAATGCAAATTCGTACTGATAATGGCGGTACTGTATTTATTGGTCCAGATGATTCTCGTCAATCAAACGACCTAGATTACGACACAACTACATTTAAAGTTGCTGGTACTTACTACTTAGACCAACACACTATTACTGCTGGCTATGAATATGAAAATCTAAGCGTTTTCAACTTGTTTGTTCAGCACACGGAAGGTGAATACCGTTTTGGTTCAATCGATGAGTTTGAAGCAGGTATAGCCGACCGTATCTACTACAACAACTCAGCTGGAACAAACGATCCAACTGATTCGGGTGCTAGTTTTGAGTATGCTCAACACACGTTTTATGTACAAGATGAATACGCATTTACTGACTTAGATGCAACCATTCAGTTCGGTTTACGTTACGACAAGTACACAAGTGATGACGTTCCTAACTTTAACGAGAACTTCACTAATCGTTACGGTTACAGCAACCAGTCTACATTTGATGGTATTGACTTACTGCAGCCACGTGTTGGTTTTCAATGGTATGCAACAGACGAGCTTGAAGTACGCGCTGGCTTAGGCTTGTTCTCTGGTGGTAACCCTAATGTATGGCTGTCTAACTCATACTCAAATGACGGTATTACACAAATTGCTACAAGAGAGAGTCAACTAAGTAATTATGATTCTGATTCAAGAACTATTGACTTATTTAATACTCCAAATGTGAATGGCGGTACTCCTGGCTTTGAGGTTCCACAAGAACTTTATGACATTATTGGTGCTACAGAAATAGGTTCTGGTGATGGTACAGTTAACGCTGTAGACCCAGATTTTGAAATTCCTTCAGAGTGGAAATACTCACTTGGTGCTACATACACAACTGAAGACGAATACGTAATATCTGTTGATTACTTATACTCGAAGAAAAATGATGCTGCTGTAATGCGTGACATTTCACTTCAAGAAAGCGGTGAAACTACGTTTGATGGTCGCCCTATTTATGAAAAAATCGATGGCCGCAGTGGTGATTTACTACTTACTAACGTAAGCGGTAATAGTGGTGATTCTTCAGTTATTTCTGCTGCAATAAGCAAAATGTATGACAACGGCATTAACTTTAGCTTTGGTTATGCATACACAGACGCAGACGATGTAAACCCAATGACTAGCTCTACAGCCGGTTCTAACTACGGTAACATCGCGCTTTCAAACCCAGGTAACCCTGGTGTTGCGTCTTCAGATTATGAAATCCCGCACCGTTTCACTATGACTCTTGGTTACAAACATGAGTTTGTAGACGGCTTTGAAACACGCTTTAACCTTTACGGTGAGGCATATAAAGGCTTACCGTACAGCTTTACGTTTGACGGAAGCGATAGTGTTTGGGGTGATGATAGCTGGAATGGTAGCCGCCAATTACTTTATGTTCCACTTGAAAACGATCCTAACGTTGTTTACAACATGTCGGCTGATGAAATCAATGAATTCAATGACTTCATTGCTTCTGAAGGACTTAAACGCGGTGAAATTGCAGGTCGTAACCAACAAAATTCAGATTGGTTTGTTAAGTTTAACTTTAAGATTACACAAGAACTACCAGGCTTTATGGATGGCCATAAAGGTGAAGCATTCTTCGTAATCGACAACCTTACTAACATGCTAAATGATGACTGGGGCGTACTTAAGAAAGGTCCTTTCGTAGGCGCAAGCATGATCTCAACATCTTTAGATGACCAAGGTCGTTACGTTTACTCAGACTTTAATGCAAATAACGCAAATACTTCAGTACAAACTGGTGCTTCAGTATGGGAAATGCGTGTAGGTGTTCGTTACACGTTCTAATTTGATTAATTAAATTAGTCTATTTAAAAGCCCACTTTGTGGGCTTTTTTATGCCTGTAATTTATTTTTTAATTTTTCAAAAATAGCGATTAACTGGCGTTGTTCATCATCCGACAGGCAGCTTAATAATGCTTGCTCCCATTGCAATGCTTGTGGCGTTATTTTTTCGTATAAAGCCATACCCTTATCACTTAACATCAAAAATGCAGCGCGCTTATCATGCTTATTTAACTCGCTATAAATAAGCCCTTCATCTATTAGCGTTTTTACCGCTCTTGATACTGTCGACTTATCCATATCTGCTTGAGTACATAACTGCTTTGCTGTGCTTTGACCTAATTGCGCTAAATTAGCAATTATTCGCCACTGAGGAATAGTTAAATCAAACTCTTTTTTATAAATGCTTGAAAAATCATTACTTACCTGTGTTGCTAAGTGTGTTAATTGATAGGGTAAAAATGTCGTTAAATCTATTTTCATATTGAATCACTTATTTATTTACACACGACTTTTATCTGTTCACTTTTATTTACAACGGTCATAATCAGTGTATTTGATATTAGTCTCACTTGAGAGTATCTTAGCGTAAATAACAAAAATATAACACTCCCCCATTTTTACAGGAGTCAGTAATGGCGACACAATTAAACTACATGACCGGCTTTGGCAATGAATTTGAAACCGAAGCCCTGCCTGGTGCATTACCGATTGGGCAATTTAGTCCGCAAAAAGTAAAATATGATTTATACGCAGAGCAATTCAGTACCACTGCATTTACCGCTCCTCGCGCCGATAACCGCCGCACTTGGATGTATCGTATTCGCCCATCGGTTGTGCAGAGCGATTATACAGCCATAGACAATGGCTTAATTAGAACCGCTCCCATTACCGAAGTACCGACTCCACCAACCATGCTGCGCTGGGATCCAATTGATGTACCAACAAAACCTACAGATTTTGTTGACGGGCTTATCACCATGGCCGCTAATGGTAACGCTAATGGTCAAGCGGGTATCGGTATTCATGTTTATGTTGCCAATAAATCAATGGACAATCGCTATTTTTATAATGCCGATGGCGAAATGTTATTTGTACCGCAACAAGGTGAACTACTACTTAAAACAGAGCTTGGGCATTTAACTATTAAAGCCGGCGAAATTGCCGTTATTCCGCGTGGTATTAAATTTCAAGTAATGTTACTAACGGACACTGCGCGTGGCTATATTTGTGAAAACTACGGCCATGCCTATGTCCTTGCTGAGCGCGGCCCTGTGGGTGCCAACGGTTATGCGAATGATCGTGATTTTCAATATCCAGTAGCGGCTTTTGAAGATATTGAGGGTGATTTTGAACTGATTGCTAAATTTAATGGCAATATGTTCCGTTGTGATATTGGTCACTCACCCCTTGATGTTGTTGCTTGGACAGGCAATAGTGCGCCTTACAAATACGATTTGGCTCGCTTTAATGTCATGAATACCGTTAGCTTTGATCACCCCGACCCTTCAATCTTTACCGTGCTAACTTCACCATCGGGTACTGAAGGCGTTGCAAATATCGATTTTGCTATTTTCCCACCGCGTTGGATGGTGGCTGAAAACACCTTCCGCCCGCCTTACTATCACCGTAATATTATGAGTGAGTTTATGGGCTTAATAGAAGGGGTATATGATGCAAAAGAGCATGGCTTTGTGCCAGGTGGCATGAGCTTACATAACTGTATGTCGCCGCATGGTCCTGAAGCAGACGTATTTGAAAAAGCATCAAACGCCGATTTAGAGCCACAACGCTACGATAATACGTTGGCGTTTATGTTTGAGTCACGTTATGTAATATCGCCGACTAAATACGCATTAGAAGGTAAAGAGCGCCAAGCTAATTACACTGATTGCTGGCGCACAATCAAAAAACACTTTAATGGCAATCAAGGATAATCAGATTATGAAGCTTTATACTTATTTTCGCTCATCTGCAGCGTATCGTGTTCGAATCGCATTAAATCTAAAAAATATTGATCATCAATTGGTACCTGTTAACTTATTAAAATCAGAACAGCAAAGCACAGATTACTTACAGAAAAACCCACAAGGACTGTTACCTGCTTTAGAAACAGAGGGCGGCGTATTAGGTCAATCTTTAGCAATTTTAGAGTACCTTGAAGAGCAATACCCTGAAACACCATTACTGCAAGGTAATGCATGGCAAAAAGCACACATTCGCAATTTAAGTTATGCAATTGCGTGTGATATTCACCCTATTGATAATTTACGGGTGCTTAAATATTTAAGTAGTGAACTCAATGTCGATGATGAAGCAAAAAATAAGTGGTACCGACACTGGGTTAAAGTTGGTTTTGATAAAATAGAACAAATGCTCGATAGCAAAAATACATTTTGCGCAGGCGACTCGCCAAGCTTAGCCGATGTATGTTTAGTGCCGCAGGTATTTAATGCCATTCGCTTTAAAGTAGATATGGCTGCTTATCCTAAAATAGCAGCCGTTTATCAGCGTTGTAATGAGTTGACTGCCTTTAGTGATGCAGCCCCAGAAAATCAACCCGACGCAAACTAACTTTTTAAAGCACTGTGTATTACAGTGACGTGCTCAATTAAGTCTAAGCCCAGATCAGTTAAATAACCGCCATCTGGGCTATCAATAACCCCTTTATCAAACAAACGTTGTGCTGCGCTTAATAAAGCGGGTTCAGCGTCTGAATGGAGTTTAATGCCCTGCATTTTGCTCTCGCGTGGGAATTTTGCAAGTAGTGTAAATTCGTCAATCATAGTTTGATTAAATAGCATATGTGTTCACCTTTTTATTGTTCTGTGTTTTACTAAAACTGTCCCACTTACCCTAGCATGTTTTTTAACTAAGTGTGCTTTTTTTAAACACGTTAATTTTGAGGTTATTTATGCGTTATTATTTTACTTTCTTTATTGTTGTTTTATGCGTGTATTTTCCAGCTTTAAGCTACGCTAACGCAATAAAAACGCTTCCTATTGTTGATGCTACCCAGCTTATAAACACTAACGCTGAGTGCTGGTATGATAATAAACGCTATAGCGAAGGCGCCATACTGCAGGTTCATTCCGTTACGCTTATTTGTGCTGCTAAATACCCTCAACATAACAACAGCCAGTTAATTTGGCTAAAGCTCGACAAACAAGGTAACCTTATTTACCCCAAGAAACCCTCTACTATTACTGTAAATTAATCAAGAGTAACAATCTGGAATATGCCGGCCATCACCAAACTATTAAGATGCGGTGGGATACGTTACAATACATTCAGTTTAAAAAAGCAGTGTGACTATGAATAATCAACCAAAAAACCCACTACATGGGGTAACTTTAGAGCAAATTCTAGTTGAGCTAGAACAACGTTTAGGCTTTAAAGCAATGGGCGAGCAAGTAAATATCAAATGTTTTACCGATTCGCCAAGTATAAAATCAAGCTTAAAATTTTTACGTAAAACGCCTTGGGCAAGAGATAAAGTAGAAGCGCTTTATATCCATACCATTAATAACAAGCCGTTACGTAAGCCTAAAAACAAGCCTAAGCAGTTTGAATCTTCACAACCTGATACATCAGGTTTTGTATGGCCTTCTATTAAAAAATAAAAGGCTCAAAAAATAGCAATGGCGTAATACATACGCCTTTCTAATCAGGTGTTTGCTCTTGGCATATTACATTTAGCGACGCAGGGTGAATGCTCACCACCACTTTTTCTGCAGATTTAACCTCGCCATCAATCACGTAATTTAGCGTTTCATCTGCGCTTATTTCTACACGTTTTGCATTGGTATAATGCGAGTTAATAGCAAGATGCGTTTGCGTAATACTGCTAAACATCAGCTCTGCAATACTTAATACCGTGGTTTCATTATCTTTGTTTGGCGTTAACCAGTTTACATCCAATAACCCATCGCGGTGATCGGGTTGCCCGCCCCCTTGTGCTAATAACGTAGTGAATGGGGCAGCATTTGCCACAATAAAACTATTTGTATTAATAGTCTCAGGCTCATTATCATCTAATTTAACTATTAGCTGTTGCGCTTTATTTTCGCCAAATGAGTGTAAAAAACCATTTAAATAAGCAAGTTGACCTGATTTATTTTTAGACTCTCGATCTGCTTTTTCAATCATTGCATGCTCAAAGCCAATACCAATTAATAATAACATTAGTTCATCATTACAATACGCGGTATCAATAAGGTTAGCTTGACCATCAATGATTAAATCACATGCTTGCTCAACAGGAATAAATTTAGATTTTATCCCCATTAATACATGAGCGAGTGCATTTGCTGTGCCCAGTGGTATTATTCCTAATCGACAAGACGTACCCACCAACACACTGGCAACCTCAGTTACAGTTCCATCTCCACCACAAGCAATAATAATATCGGGGTGGCTTTCTATAGCCTGTTTAGCCAATGTAATGCCATTTTGTTCTGGCGTAGTTTTTAAAATGGTTAAATCGTAATACGCAGATAAACGCGCAATAATTAAATGCTCTTTTTCAGACCACAACTTAGTACCTGAAACCGGATTAGCAATTAAGTACGCTTTGTTTTTTATCAGTAGCTCCCCCTTACGGTGGCGCTTAACTAAATGGCGTAATTGGCGTTTATTAAGATTGGCAGTTTCACGTGTTTCTTTTATTTGTGCAAGAATATCATGCACATCCGCATCTTTATTTTGACTCAATAAATATGCCGCCATAACAAACACCGAGCGTCCACGCCCTAATGCACAATGCACCACAACACGACGGTCTTTTTTAATATGATGATGAATCCAGTTAATAGCTTGGTTTAACTGTGAGTGTGTAGGCACACTGTGATCAAGAACAGGAATATTTAAATAATCGATATTTTCTTGGGTAGATGTCCATTCAAGGCCATCAAATTCACAGGTAACGTCCAAAACAGCGGTAATGCCATTTTCTTTCAATGTGTCTATATCAGAAGGGAATAAACGACATGCTAAAAATAGATTATCGTTTATTTGCTGAATAGGCGGTACCTTGTCACGCTTTCGTGACCACGCATTATAAATTTGCGCACCTAATAAAAAAGGCACAAAGGCCCAGCGAATGTAAAAAGGGATAACGCCATTTTCGCGTTTTCTAAATACTTTCCCTGCGTTAAAAAAATAAGCACCGCTGACTAATAATAACGATAGTGCAGTCCAAAAAAACGCAACTGCAAAGTAAATGGAGTTAACCGTTAATCCCAATACTATAAATACCAATGCTGTTACAAGATAACTTACTGCAGCCCACATGTGCTCTCCTTAAAGTTGTTAGCGCAAAATTAACGCTTTTAATATAGCTCGAAGAATGCAAGTAGCACGCCAAAAAGCAACTATTCTTATTTACTGTGTTTAGCTCTATAGCGCAAGCTCACATAAAACCAGCTAAAAATATTAAGCTATTGATAATAAATAACTATATCTTTATTTTTGTTTTCCTATTTTAGCAACTCAATGCTAGTCTTTATTTATGATATTGGCCATAAACTATTTGTATATAAGGCTAGTCCTTTCTTTTTTACAATAGTAAGGGTCAAATATTCATAGTAACTTAATAACTTAGTGCATTAATTATCAAATGGCATAAGTAATGTTTTCATTGCTGGACGTAGTGCAATAAGCACGGTTTCTTCTGTTAACTCAGGAAACAGCATTTTTCGTAATAACAATCCGGCCATCACTGAAAAAATCACATTAATACGGCTCTCTAATTCTTGCTCTGAATGTGATTTTATTAAACTACTTTCACTCACTAATAGATCCCGCATTCTGTTACGCGCTTGCGTGTCAGCATCACGTAGTAGCAAAGCAACTTTTTTATTTCTACTAGCCTCTGCCATCATATCTAGGTCAACAACGCTGGCTCCGGTGTCCATATGACGCTGTACGCCATGATGTAGACCATCAAGTAACACCGTTAAAATATCACCGGGTTGTTCTTCAAACTCTTGAAATATAGAAAACATTTCTTCCATATCTTTTTCAATAATACGCTCGATTATTGCTTCTTTACTATCAAAATAGTTATAAATATGGCCTGCACTCATACCTGCTGTTCTTGCTATTTCAGCCATACCGGCGCCATGGTAGCCTTTGCGACGAAAACAATCCGCAGCAGCTGTTAATACCTGTTCACGACGCGCTTGTGCTTGCACCGGATCAAGGTGTTTTTTATTTTTAGAATTCATTCGACACTCCATTATCGAGTCACTAGACTCGAAATGTTTAACGTTTATCCCTAAACAATAAAGAGATAAGCGTTAAACAGTATTACTTTACTACGGATAAATCTGCCATAACTAATTGGTTTTATGCATATTAGTTATTTTGAGGAGTAGTTACTTCCCAACCACCGCCAACAGCTTTGTACAAGTTAATTTGACTTGCAAGCAGCGCTTGTTGACCGGTGATCAGTTGTTGCTTTGCGCTATACCATGTTCGCTGAGCGTCGAGCACTTGCAAAAAGCTATCGACCCCTTTATCGTATCGCGCCTGTGATAGGTCATAGGTTATTTTTCGGCTTTGTAGTAGCTGCTCAAGCGCATTTAATTGCGCATTGAAACCTTCTCTATCAGCAAGCACATCAGCAACTTCGCGAAACGCTTGTTGAATTTTTTGCTGATACGTTGCTACAGCAACTTGTTGCTCTGCATTAGCGACATCTAAATTAGCTTGGTTACGTCCCATACTAAAAATAGGTAAATTTACCGACGGTATAAAGCTCCATGTACCTGCCCCTGCATCAAATAAATTACTTAAATCACGTGATGCACTCCCTGCATTGGCTGTTAAACTAATACTTGGGTAAAACGCCGCACGCGCAATACCTATATTGGCATTTGCAGCAAATAATTGGTGCTCAGCCGCTTTTATATCAGGACGCTGTGTTAGTAGATCAGATGGAAGGCCGACAGGAACAGCGGGTAAATCAAGTAATTTGTTCAACTCTTTAGTCGGTAGTAAGTCCTGACTCACCGGTTTACCTACTAATAAATCAAGCGCATTTTTATCACGTTTTAATAAACGCTTATACGTTGCAATATCAACCTTTGCAGTAGCTACGGTACTTTTTAATTGCTCTAGCGTAATTTCAGAGGCAGCACCTAAATCAACGCTTTTTTGCGTTAAAGATAAAGACGCTTGCTGCGATGACAATGTCTCTTGAGCCAAAGCAAGTAATTGCTGATCGGTCGCATAATTAAGCCACGCATTTGCCAGTTCAGAAATCAACGACACCTGCATGCTGTACTCACTAAGCTGCGTAGAGTAAAGCGTTTGAAGTGCTTGCTCTGATTGATTACGCACTTTGCCCCATAAATCTAACTCATAAGCGGTCATACCCACAGTTGCGCTGTATTGGGAGCTAATTTGAGGCTGACTGCTGGCTGATAAATCAGCAGGTAAACGCTGACGACTTCCCGTCGCGTTTAAATCAAGTGACGGATACAGAGCCGAGTCTTGAATTTGATATAAACCACGTACTCGCTCTACATTAAGCGCT
This sequence comes from Pseudoalteromonas sp. Scap06, assembly GCF_013394165.1. Classification (NCBI taxonomy): domain Bacteria; kingdom Pseudomonadati; phylum Pseudomonadota; class Gammaproteobacteria; order Alteromonadales; family Pseudoalteromonadaceae; genus Pseudoalteromonas; species Pseudoalteromonas sp. Scap06. The sequence continues at coordinate 647,790 of NZ_CP041331.1, forward strand.
GCTATTTGCAGGTCTTTATTGTGCTCAAGGCTTTGTGATATCAGTGCTTTGAGCTTTTCATCATTAAAAAACTGCTGCCATTTTAATGATGAAACTTGCCCTTTGCCTGCCTCTGATGCATACGCATCAGGGACAGGTAAATTAAGCGTTTCTTGCTGAGGAGCTAACTGACATCCAGATAAAATGGCTAAAGTTAAAGCACTAAAACTGATTGTTCTTACACTCATTATGCTTCCTCCTGCGAGGTAGTTTTAGCTTTTCCTGAAAACAGTCTACGCACTAAAACAAAAAATAAGGGTACAAAAATCACCACCAATGATGAAGCTGCTAGTGTTCCACCAATGATTGAGATACCTAAGGCGTTTTGTGCACCAGAGCCTGCACTGGAGGCTATTGCAAGCGGTAGTACACCACAGATGAATGCCATTGAGGTCATTAAAATAGGGCGTAAACGAAGTCGTACGGCTGCAATGGCTGAATCAACTAAGCTCAGGCCTTCATCCATTTTATGATTTGCAAATTCAACAATTAATATCGCATTTTTAGAGGCAAGCCCTATGGTGGTTAATAAACCAACTTGTAGGTAAATATCATTTGATAAATTACCTAAAAAAGCAGCCATAACAGCCCCCAATATACCCAGAGGTACAATCATCATTACTGCAAATGGGATAGACCAACTTTCATAAAGTGCTGCTAAACACAAAAATACAAATAATAGTGAAAGGCCATAAAGAAGCGGCGCTTGACCACCACTTGAACGTTCTTGGTATGAAATAGCAGTCCATTCAGAGGCAATACCATTAGGTAATTGCTTTACTAAGCGCTCCATTTCATCCATAGCTTCACCTGTACTGTAACCTGGCGCAGCACTACCTTGAATTTCCATAGCTGAAAAACCATTATAGCGCTCTAAACGAGGTGAGCCATAAGACCAATACGAACTAGCAAACGCTGAGAATGGCACCATGTCTCCGTTTTTATTTCGTACATACCACTTATTTAGATCCTCAGGTACCATGCGCGCATCAGCCTTACTTTGCAAATATACCTTTTTAACGCGGCCACGGTCGATAAAATCATTAACATAACTACTACCCCAAGCAGTCGAAAGTGTACTGTTAATATCACCTTGTGATAAACCAAGAGCTTCAGCTTTTGCAAGGTCAATATCCAGTTGTAATTCAGGCATATCTTCTTGGCCATTAGGACGAACACCTGCCAGAATTGGGCTTTGACTTGCCATACCCAATAACTGATTACGCGCTTTTAATAGCTCATCGTGTCCTAAACCAACTCGGTCTTGTAAAAACATATTAAAACCATTCGCAGTGCCAAGTTCAATAATAGCCGGAGGTGGGAATGCAAACACAAACGCCTCTTTTATCGTTGAAAAATAGCCCATGCCTTTTCCTGCAACCGCTCCCACTGATAAATCGTCACGTTGGCGCTCATCCCAGTGCTTTAAGCTCACAAAACCAATGGCTGAGTTTTGTCCTGAGCCTGCAAAACTAAAACCGGTAACCGTGAAAATTGAGGCAACAGCTTCAGATTGTTCTTCTAAATAATGGTTTTCTACTTTTTTAACCACTTCAAGCGTTTGCTCTGTTGTAGAACCTGCTGGCAGCATAACTTGGCTAAACAGAATACCTTGGTCTTCGTCCGGTAAAAACGCAGTGGGTAAGCTTGAAAAAATAGTGACCATACCACCGACAATCAAAACATAACTAAGCAAATAACGTTTAGAGTGCTTGATCATTCGCCCAACAAAGCTTTGTGCACCTCTATTAGTTTTATCAAAACCACGGTTGAAGCCTGAGAAAAAACGACCAATAAAGGTACCATCAGTATGCACATGACTCGGTTTTAATAACGTAGCACACAATGCAGGTGTTAAAATAAGCGCCACTAATACCGACAACCCCATTGCTGTTACCAGCGTTATAGAAAACTGACGATAAATAACCCCTGTAGAGCCACTAAAAAATGCCATAGGAATAAATACCGCCGACAGCACCATGGCAATACCCACAAGCGCGCCCTTAATTTCATCCATAGACTTTCGCGTTGCTTCGACCGCAGAGAGCTTTTCTTCTGTCATTAAACGTTCTACGTTTTCAACTACCACTATCGCGTCATCGACCAACAGACCAATGGCCAGTACCATGGCAAACATAGTGAGCGTATTAATTGAATACCCAAAGGTAAATAGAACGCCAAATGTACCTAAAAGCACCACAGGTACAGCAATTGTTGGGATAATAGTTGCTCTAAAGTTTTGTAAAAATAAGTACATAACAACAAACACTAGTACTACGGCTTCTATTAAAGTATGTACTACTTTTTCAATTGAAAGTGCAACAAAGGGAGTTGTGTCATAAGGCACAACCGCTTCAAGCCCCTGTGGGAAAAAAGGCTTAAGCTCTTCAAGTGCATCCTTTACTCCTTGCGCGGTATCAAGTGCATTAGCGCCACTGGCTAACTTTACGCCGAGTCCCGATGCTGGTTTACCATTAAAACGAGCAACCACACCGTAGCTTTCACCGCCAAGTTCAACTTCGGCAACATCTTGTAAGCGAACAACCGACCCATCGCTGTTAGTTTTTACTAAAATATCTCTGAACTGCTCTGGTGTTTGTAATCGACTTTGCGCAGTAACAGTTGCATTAAGCTGCTGCCCAGCAAGTGACGGCATACCACCGAGTTGCCCTGCTGACACCTGTGCATTTTGTGCTTTAATTGCTGCCGATACATCGCTGGGGGTTAGCTTATAGTTTTGTAATTTAGCCGGATCGAGCCAAATACGCATTGCATATTGAGAGCCAAACAGCTCCACTTCACCTACACCATCTACACGCGACACAATGTCTTGCACGTTTGACGATACATAGTCTCCAATATCAATATTAGTCATACTGCCATCTTGCGACACAAAACCAACAACCAACAAAAAGCTTGATGATGATTTTGCCACTACTACACCTTGGCGCTGAACTTCTTCAGGCAATAATGGCGTAGCGGTCGCTAATTTATTTTGTACTTGAACTTGGGCAATGTCTGGATCGGTCTCGGCATCAAATGTTAATGTCAGCGTTGCTGATCCGCTGGACTGTGAGGTTGATGACATGTATAACAAGCCATCTAACCCTTTCATTTTTTGCTCAATAACCTGAGTTACCGAGTCTTCTAATGTACGTGCAGATGCACCTGGGTAGTTAGCCGTAATGGTAATCGCTGGCGGCGCAATAGACGGATACTGAGCAACAGGTAGGCTTTTAACGGCAATAATACCCGCAAGCATAACCACAATCGCCAATACCCAAGCAAAAATAGGCCTATCGATAAAAAATCGTGACATAAAACTCTCCGTTATTGGCTATTATTTGCAGAAGACTGCACAGCAGTTGCCGTAACAGGTGCACCTGGGCGAATCTTCTGTAGCCCTTCCACAATCAATTGGTCGCCATCGGCTAAGCCTTCGCTCACCAACCAATTAGCGCCTAAAGTTCGCTCTACTTTTAATACACGGCTTTCAACTGTGTTGTTTTTGCTAACAACCATAGCTGTAGGATCACCTTTAGTATTACGGCTCACACCACGTTGTGGGGCTAATATTGCGTCTGACTTAACACCTTCAACGACTTCAGCACGTACATACATTCCCGGCAGTAGTAGCTTTTCAGGGTTTGGAAATTTAGCACGCAGAGTCACCGAGCCAGTACTTGGATCAACGGTCACTTCTGAGAACTGTAATGTACCTTTATGAGGATATACTGAGCCATCCTCCATTATTAGTTCTACATCGGTTTGTGTTGTAGAGTCGACACCTAAAGCACCTGATGCTAGCGCTCTTTTGAGTTTAGTTAGCTCATTACTTGATTGGGTTAAATCCACATAAATGGGGTCAAGTTGCGTAACCGTTGCCAGTGCGCTTGTTTGGCCTGCGCTAACTAATGCGCCGACCGTCACGCTTGATTTACTAATCTGGCCGCTAATTGGCGAAGAAACATGGCTATAATCAAGGTTAATTTGCGCACTTTTTAACTGCGCTTGTGCCGTTAATAATTCTGCAGAGGCTTGCTTAGAAGCAGCATCAGCTTCGTCAAAATCTTGCTGGCTTACGGCTTTAATTGCTAATAATTCTTTATAACGAGACGCTTTAGATTTACTGCTAGCAATACTCGCTTCTGCGCGAGCAACCGCCGCTTTACTGGCGGCTAATTCTGCTTCAAAAATATCAGGGTTGATTTGGTAAAGCGCTTGATCTTTTTCAACCTGAGTGCCTTCTTCAAATAAGCGTGATTGCACAATTCCACTTACCTGAGGACGAATTTCAGCAATTTGAAACGCACTTACACGCCCTGGTAATTCTTTTTTAAGTGTTATTGCTTGGCTTTTTAATGTGACAACACCAACAGGAGTCGCTGCAGGGGCAGAAGCACTGGGTTGCTCAGCTACCTGATCGCAGCCACTTAAAGCAACAGAACCAACGAGGGCTGAAAATACAAAAAAAGCGATGCGGGAGCGCTGCATGTTAAATACCTTTTAGTTTAGAATGAACGATCATTCTAAACTATAGTACAACAATTAAAAATAGCCACTGAGTAACATTTACACATTTTTACAATTGACTATAGTTGTCACCAAATAAACTCAAACAATAGTTTTGCTATATCATTAACACCCATAAAAAAGGCAGCCAATGCATTGGCTGCCGTTAATCAATAATTTAATTTTAGCGGCTATTATTCGCTATCAGGATTCATCCTAGAAACGAGTAACTGCTCAATACGAATACCTTCTACATCCACTACTTCAAATTTAAAGCCTGAAAATACAATGAATTCTGCACGTTTGGGAATATGCTTCATGGTATAAATTAAATACCCGGCAACCGTTTCATAATGGTTTTGCTCAGGGAATTCATCAATTTCTAATACCTTAGCTAATTCAACAATAGGTGTTAAACCATCGACCAACCAAGAATTAGCGTCGCGTTCAATGATTAACTCCTCACTTTGATGCGTGATTAAATCACCCATAAAGCCTTTCATTAAATCTTTAACTGTCACTATCCCAACCACTAGCGCATATTCATTGACCACCACAGCAAAAGGATGAACGGCAGTTTTAAACGCATTTAGCGACTCAGATAAGCTCAGTGTTTCTGGTAAATAAAAAATATCTTTATCAAGCATATCCGCATTAATATTTGCCGCCTCACCTTTAAGCACTTGGCGTAAAATATCTTTTGACTCAACCGAGCCAATTAATTTATCAAGGTTGCCTTTACACACTAAAAAGTGATTATGTGGATGCTCTATAATTTTATTGGCTATATCTTCACTCGACTCATCAATATCAAAGTAAACTATTTGCTCTCGTGGCGACATCACGCTTGATAAAAAGCGCGCTTCTAAATCAAATACATTACCAATTAAGTCATATTCCTGCTGTTGAAGGCTGCCATACTCGGCACCCGCATCCATCATGGCAACAATATCTTCAGTAGTAACTATATCCTCACGCTCACTCGGTACTTTGAATACTCGTAATACTATATTGGTTAAGCCGTTAAAAAATAATACCAGCGGTGTGAGCGCGAAAGTGACCCAACGCATAATTGTAACTACACGCACAGCAACAGCCTCAGGTAAAATCATTGCTAAACGCTTTGGAAGCAAATCAGCAAATAATATGAACAATGAGGTAATAATTAAAAACGACAGTAAAAAGCTAATTTGGCCAAGTAACGGCCCCTGATAAAATAACTGCAGTATTTCTTGCACGTAAGGCGATAATGCCTGCTCACCAACAATCCCACCTAATATGGCAATCGCATTAAGCGTAATTTGGATCATGGCAAAAAAAGCCCCTGGCTGCTCTTGCAGTTTTAAAACCGCCAGCGCTTGCACATTTCCTTCGTCGGCCATAACCCTTAATTTTATTTTGCGTGAAGCGGCAATCGAAATTTCTGACATCGCAAATAACGCACTCATCAAGATTAATAATGCAATCCCGATTAAATCACCCATTTATAACTCCAAAATAATCGCTTTTATTAGCAAAAGCAGCTGGATTATAGCCGCTTTTATAAACAGGGCAATTGATATTTAAAGTTGTGACTCATACAAGGCAAAGGCAGTGCTAAGTTGCTGCTGTAATTTATTCGGTAGGTTTTTGTTACACGCAAAATATAAGGGGGCTTGGTTGGCGTTAATAGGCATTAATGATTCGAGTTGAAGTTCACTTAATAAGTGTGATTGTTCGTGGCTTATTCTCTGCGCAGGTATAACAACCAAATCAATGCTTGAACTTCGTGCTTTAATTATTTTAAAAATGTTATCAAAACTATTAAACAGCATTAAGTTTTCGTTTTCTTTAAAGCCTTGGGAGAGTAAATAATGATGGCTATAGTTATCTTTTAACACTGCAATTCTGTATTGTTTTGCCTGCTCAAGACTTGTTAAAACAATGCCTTTGCTTTTAAGAGAATAAAAGTTTGTGTCGAATTGGGCAAGTTTAGCAAACCAAACAAAACGACTCTCACGCTCAGGTGAGCGTGAAATTGAGAAAATACAGGTTTCGGGATCCCTCAATGCAATATTATAAGTCATACTCCAATCGTGAACTGAAATTGAATAATCAATCCCCGCACTATCAAGCACTAGTCGAACTATATCGGCAGCATCACCAACTAAATTGTTGTTAGCATCAAGATACTGCGCAGGTGCAAAATTCTCTGTTACAACAGTGAGTTTAGCAGCACAGTGTTGGCTTACAATGAGTAATAATACAAAACACCATTTAATCACAATAACCCGCTCTATTAGATTTAAGACGTCACTTTTTTAATAAAAGCCAACTAAATATAGCGGGTTATTTGCAAATAGCCAATTTTTAGCTTTTGAAATTAGCGATTCATTGCATTAATTAAAAACGCCGAAATTTTAGCGCCTTCTCTCAGAGTTGTCTCAGAGCTTGATTGGCCCACTAAAGAGCTGTCAGTAAACGGAGCTATTTCCATCATATCAGCCCCCGTTATAGGGAACTCATCTGCAATCGCTGACAAAATATCAAGCGCGTGCTGTGGCGTTAACCCATTTTCTTCAGGCGTGCCTGTTGCTGATGCAAATTCTGCATCGAGGGCATCAATATCAAAGCTCACATACACTTCATCAACCTTGTCTGCTTTTAATTGCGCAATCGCATCTGCAGCAACCGCAGCTGCACCACGCTCTATAATTTCAGCAGCCCAGTGTTGTTTAACGCCAAAAGTACTTTCCCAATGTGATTTAGGTTTGCCACTTGAGCGAATACCAAATTGGATTAAATGATGCGGCGCTGGTAAAAATTCTAAAATATGTGTACACCAAGAGCCAAAACATAAGTCGATGCCTAAACGCTCTACGAGTAAGTCGGTGTGAGCATCGAAATGAATAATTGCCGTGCGTTTACCTTGCTCACGTTTGGCTTTTAAGTACGCTTTTGTTAACGGGTAGCTAATTGAGTGGTCGCCACCAATACCAAAAATACCTTTGTCTTGGAATGTCGCATAAAAGCTGTCACACACATCTTCAGTAATTGACAATGGGCTCACATAATGATCGTTATTGTCATTACCGTACAGCGCTTTTTGGCAGTTGGTAATAGTGGCCTCATTTAAGTACTTATCATGTAATAAATGCGGTATTACGCGTACATCACCTAAATCAAACGAACGACATTGTGTTTGTTGATCTATCAGTGCTGAGCGTAAAAATAAAGGCCCCCAATTAGCGCCACGTAAAATTCCACCACCGCAATCAGAGCTAATGCCTAACATTACTGCTTTGTGTGGTGAATTAGGCAGCTCGTTAAGTGAGTCACGCCATAAAACATCGACATTTTCAGTTTGCCCATATAATTTGTTTCTTAGCGCTGCTTTGCGTTCTTTAGCCGTATTGACTGTAAAAACACCGTCGCCGGGCGCACATAAACAGTGCTCAACTTTATTTTTAAATGTTTGAAATTGTGTGCTCATTGTAAACCCTTTTTCAATCTGAATATCTTGTCTATTATTGAGTAGTTATGCAAAACATCACACGCTGAATTAATTCCAGATTATTCGCATAGTGTGCTAAAAATTACAGTGAACTTTATTTTGCTCGCTTAGGTTAGTGGTAAATAAAAACTAAGCTTCCTTACTAACCCAATGAATATAAACAATTTAAAATACAGCCATCGGCTCTTTAGCCTAGCTATTGGTTTGCTATGAGGTATGAATATAGTGTCTGAGCAAACAAGTCAACTGGCTCATTTTGTTCGTAATTTTAGTCATTGATTGAATATTCAGAGTTGGTGAATAAATCAAATTAAGTCAATACGGACATCCGTCCTGTACTTAATTTTCATTTCTCGTAATCATGGTAAATTGACAACAATTTTTATTAAAAAGGCTTAGTTATGGAAAAGGTATTTCACTTAGGACTGTGTATTGATGACTTAAAAGGTGCAAAACTGGCTATAGTTCCAGGCGATCCAGATCGTGCAGCACGTATTTCACAGTTCTTAGATAATCCTACCTGCCTTGCTCAAACACGTGAGTTTCACATTTATTTAGGCCAATTAAACGGTCACTCTGTAGTAATATGTTCGACTGGTATCGGCGGCCCTTCAACGTCAATTGCCGTTGAAGAACTAGCACAACTTGGCGTACGAAGCTTTCTTCGCATTGGCACAACAGGGGCTATTCAACCGCACATTAATGAAGGCGATATTCTAATTAGCCAAGCTTCGGTTCGCTTAGATGGTGCGAGTCAACATTTTGCCCCGCTATGCTACCCTGCCGTATCTGATTTTTTTGCCACTCAAGCCATGGTAAAAGCCTGTGAAAACCTTAATATCGATTTCCATATTGGTATAACCGCTTCGAGCGACACCTTCTACCCAGGTCAAGAGCGCTACGATACACACTCTGGCTACGTACCTAAGTCACTACAAGGTAGCTGTGAAGAATGGCAAAAATTGGGCGTAATGAACTACGAAATGGAATCGGCCACTTTATTTACCATGTGTGCCGCGCTTGGTTTACAAGCTGCTTGTGTTGCTGGTGTATTAGTAAATAGAACACGTCAAGAAATACCTAACGTGGACCACGGCGAGATTGAGAAAAAATCTGTTGCCGTGGTACTTGAAGCCGCTAAAGTATTACTTGGTTAATGTTGCGCTAATAACCTCAAGTGTTGGCAAGCCAGTAAAGCTTGCTAACACGGCTTTTGCTACCCCTGATTGGTTTTCGTGACCAGTAGTTTCTAACAAAGTAATTGATTTTACTATTTGCTCATCAAAGCTTAATCCTGCTAAAAATAGCTGACTCACTGCGCTTTGCAGTGGCGATAAACTTGGGCTATACGCTGCATTTTCAGCATAACTGCCATAAAAGTCACCATTTTCAAAGGTGCTTATTTTTACCGCACTATAATTTTGACTGTATGGAACATAAGCCGCCAAAGCAAAACTCAGCAGCTTGTCATCAAGCTTTGTCTCTTCAAAGCGCTTAGTTTGCTCTACTGGGTTAAATAAGCTGTGCTCATTGCCTAAATCTGTTGGCCCAAATGAATGCGGTAACAGCTCTGCTAATTTAAAATTTTGTGCTGGCAGTAAAATATCAAGCTCTCTGGCATCCGCCAGTTCATTCATAAACTGACGGCAATACCCACATGGAGCATCACTAATGGCTATTTTTAGCACTTTCTTAGCGCCATTTAACCACGCATTATTAATTGCTGATTGCTCACCATGCACCACTAAACTAAGTGCTTGATGATCAAACTCAGCATTGGCACCAAAGTAAAAAGTAGTATGTCCTTGTGAGTCGAGCCCTTTTACAATTGCGCCGACATGAAACTTGGAAATAGGTGCAACCGAAAACTCAGAAGCCAACGGCACTAAACCTTGCAATAAAGTATCTTCGCTGACATTAAGTTCGGTGCAAAGCGCTTTAATATCGCTTGAATGTAAAATACCGCGTTGAGTTTTTAATTGACTACGTAGTGCTTGCGTTTGCGCTACATTTAATGAGATGTGTGAATTGCTAAGTGCTGTATTATGTTGCACTTTAAAAGTTGCTGAAGCCATAATAGTTTTTATTTGTTCAATGGCTAAGTAGTGTAAAAGGTTGGCAAACTAAATACCAGCCTATTCAACGTAAAAAAAGGGAACACGTCGCGTGTTCCCTTTTTTTGTTTTATTAAAATAAAAATTAACCTGTATTTCGCATACCCGCTGCAATCCCCGTCATGGTGATCATTAAGGCATTATCTATATCGCTTTCATTACCTTTATCATCGCCACGAGAGCGACGTAATAATTCAACCTGTAACACATTAAGGGGATCGGTGTACGGATTTCTAAGCCCAATAGACTCTTTGATCCAAGGCTGGTCGGCTAATAGACTTTTTTGTGGGCTTAATGATTGCACTAAGGTTATCGCCTCTGCTAATTCCTCACGTAAGGCAGCACCTAAAGGCTTGTACATGTCTTCCACCAGCGCATTGTCGTAGTGCTCACTTAGCCAGCTATCCGCTTTACTAAATACCATTTCTAGCATTTCTAAACGCGCTCTAAAGAACGGCCACTGCAAACTCATTTCACTTAAGGTTTCAATGCCATATTTTTCAAGCGCCGCTTTAAGCCCGCTTAGTGCACCTAACCATGCAGGCAGCATTAAACGGTTCTGACTCCACGCAAATATCCACGGAATGGCACGTAAGCTCTCCACTCCACCATTCGGATTACGTTTAGCAGGCCTTGAGCCTAATGGCAATTTAGATAGCTCCAATTCTGGTGTTGCCATTCTAAAGTAAGGTACAAAGTTTTCATCGTGGCGTACCACATTGCGATAGTGCTCACACGATACATCACTGATTAATGCCATGACTTCGCGCCACTCATCTTTGGGCTCTGGCGGTGGTAATAAGTTACTTTGCAGCACTGCCCCCGCGTATATGTTTAAGCTTTGCAATGCCACATTGGGTAAGCCAAATTTAAAGCGGATCATTTCGCCTTGCTCTGTCACCCTCAGGCCCCCTTTGAGTGAACCCGGTGGCTGCGAATGCAAGGCTTGCGCTGCAGGCGCACCGCCTCGACCAACCGTTCCACCACGACCATGAAATAAAACCAGCTCAATACCGCGTTCATCCGCCAGTTGCACTAACTTGTCCATTGCCTCATATTGTGCCCAGCCAGCAGCCATCATACCGGCATCTTTGGCTGAGTCTGAATAACCAATCATCACATTTTGAGTATTTTTAATATGACCTCGGTACCACTCATTATTTAAAAGTGTAGTAATAACATTATGGCCATCGTTTAAATCATCTAAGGTCTCGAATAATGGCGCAACGGGCAGTTCAAAACTGCAGCCTGACTCTTTAAGTAATAACTGCACCGCTAAGATATCAGAAGCGGTTCGGGCCATAGAAATAATATATAACCCAAAGGTTTTTGCATCTTGCTGTGCAATAACATCAAAGGTGTCGAGTACTTCTTGTACATCAGGACTAGGTTGCCAATGCTTTGGAATAAGTGGACGACGAGAGTTAAGCTCAGCAAGTAAAAAAGCCTGCTTATCTTGCTCTTGCCATTGGTTGTAGTCGCCAATACCTAAGTAACGAGTTAGCTCAGAAAATACATCACCGTGTCTTGACGAATCTTGGCGCACGTCTAGTTTTGCTAAACGCAGGCCAAAGCTATTTACTCGGTGGATCATATCCAGTAGCAAGCCATCGGCCACCACATGCATATTGCACTGTAATAAAGAGCGATAACACACTTCAATAGGGTACTTAATTTGATTAATATCGGTGATTAAATCTTGTGATTCAGTGCGCTTATTTTTAATTTTAGCGCTTAAATGCATTACCGTTTCTGCAACTTGGTTTTTAACATCCTTTAAAACGGCACGGTACGGTTCAAACTCTTGTCCAGCCAGCTTAATAAGCTCATCGCTTGCATCCGACATAGAAAGTTCAGCACAGAGCGTTTCTAAATCACGCTGGTATAAATCCAGTGCCATCCAACGGCCATGGTCGAGCACTTGCTTAGTTACTTCGGCGGTTACAAATGGGTTACCATCACGGTCTCCCCCCATCCAAGAAGTAAATTCTATCGGGCTGTAATCTGCTGGCAACTCTAAGCTTAAATGCTGTTTTACATGCTGGCTAAACTCACGTAGAAAACGTGGCACAGCTTCCCATAAACTGTTTTCAATGACTGCGTAGCCCCATTTAGCCTCATCTACAGGGCTTGGGCGTGAACGACGAATATCGTCCGTATGCCATGCTTGGCTAATTAACTGCGCAATACGGTTTAATATTGCTTCGCGTTCTTGCGCAAGATTGTCGGTACGCTCAAGCGATGCTAAACAATCGCTAAGTTCAACATGTTTATTAATAATGGTACGGCGAGTCACCTCGGTTGGGTGTGCTGTTAGTACTAAGTTTATGTGGAGTTTTGAGAGGGTATCAGCTAAATGATTATGATTAAGCTGACCTTGTTCGGCCTTTGCTGCTAACGTTTTTAATGTTTGAGTGAGAGGGTTTAGTTGGCAAAAACCAACATCATTAAAACGTGATACGGTATGAAACTGCTCTGCAACATTTGCTAAGTTTAAAAAATGATTAAATGAACGGGCAACCGGTAAAAGCTCTTCATCACTAAGCGCATGTAGTACATTTATAAGCGCTTTACGATCAGCTTCATTGCCACTGCGAGATGATTTTGATAAAGCCCGAATCTCTTCTACTTTATCTAAAATATCTTGTCCTTGAGCATCTTTTATAGTTTGTCCTAATAATTGCCCAAGTAAATTTACATTACCTCGCAAGGCGGCATATTGTTCACTCATTTTTAGCTCTCCTTTGTTTCTTTGAGACCTATTAATATCATTATGTTTACTTATTTAATAGATCCATTTGCACCGGCATGTCGTAAAAAAGCATATGTAAAATAAACACAAAGCGATGACATGATCATTTTTTACGATGGTAATTGCCCCCTTTGCAATGCAGAGATGCAGCATTTAAAACGTGCCGATGTTGATCATAAAGTTACACTTGAAGATTTAAATGCTGATGACTTTAATGCGCGTTTTCCCGCAATCAATAAGCAATACGCTATGAATATACTGCATGCCCAAACTGATAATGGGCAGATGATTTACGGCTTAGATGTGACTTATCAAGCTTGGCGCACTGTTGGCAAATATCCTTGGCTTAAAATTATTCGTTTGCCCGTCATTCGTTTTTTTGCCGATCATGCTTATACTTTCTTTGCAAAATACCGTCATCAAATTAGTCGTTTTTTAATGCCTAGTGCACAGTGCAACTCAGGTCAATGTAATATCAAAAGCAAAGGTGAAAAATGAAAACAGTGATTTTATTTGGTGCCAGTAGCGCCATTGCTCAATCTTACGTTAATCACTTAAATCAACAAGCAACACAATTTAATATAATTTGTGTTAGCTCATCGAATATTAATCACAGCGGTAAAAACATAACCTACTTTCACAGCGACTACTCAACGCAAAGTCTTAACGAGCTTACAGAATCGCTAAAGTCTCAGCAGATTGAGCTCGCTCAGGTGGTTATATTTAATGGCCAATTACATAACAGCCAGCACATGCCTGAAAAAAAACTCGAGGATATCAATGGCGATTATTTTATGCAGCTTTTGCATTCTAATACGCTTGTGCCGCTGCTGTGCTTACAAAGCATAATGCCATTACTTAACCATAAAACTCACTGCACAATTACCGCTTTAAGCGCTCGTGTTGGTAGCATTAACGACAATAAACTGGGTGGCTGGTACACCTATCGCGCATCAAAATCAGCACTTAATATGTTATTTAAAACAGCCGCTATTGAGCTTGCTCGTCGTGCTAAAAATACTAAACTTGTTTTATTTCATCCAGGCACCACAGATACTGAGCTGTCTAAACCATTTCAAAAAAATGTACCTGCCGACAAACTATTTACGCCTGAGTTTGTTGCCCAGCAATTATTTAAATTTACTTACGAAAACTCACAATTAGAACTTAATGGCGAACCTGCCTACCTAGATTGGCAAGGAAACACTATAAAATGGTAAGGGATCAACACATGCATTTTTCTAAAGACCGCATAACCGCACTTGAAAAACACACACGCACGCATTTTATAAATTCACTGTCAGGATTTAAAAGTGCAAACTTGATTGGTACGCAAGATGGACAGGGCAATACCAATTTAGCCATTGTTAGTTCTGTCATCCATTTAGGCGCTCACCCGCCCCTTGTAGGCATGATAATGCGCCCACACAGTGTACCAAGGCATACATTTGAAAATATTATAGAAACGGGCGTTTATACTATTAACCAAGTAAATAGCGATATTTACCAGCAAGCGCACCAAACCTCGGCACGTTACGCTAAAGATGAGTCCGAGTTCGATGCAACGGGTTTAAAAACAGAGTATTTAAATGAATTTAACGCTCCCTTTGTTGCACAAAGCCGACTTAAATACGCGGTAAAATTTGTAGAGAATCAACATTTAGCTGTTAATGGCACCGAACTGGTTATTGGTGAAATAATGGATGTATATGTGGATGAATCAGCACTCCAAAGCGATGGTTTTTTAGATTTACAAGCCATTGATACGGTTGCAGTAACCGGTTTAGATAGTTACCACACGGCAAATAAGCTCACTCGCCTACCCTATGCAAAAAAATAGCCCGAGGTTATCAAGTCCTCCAAATAAGCGACTTGATAACTCCCCCCCCATTTTTGAGCCCCTTGTTCACTAATCGCAATTAGTTTGAATTTAAACTGTTAAACCTACACACTATGCAAAATTTTGTAGGAGAAATATATGACCACAGTTGGTATTGGTACTCACACACCCGAGCAAGCACTTGCTAGTTTAAGTAATATGACTCACTCAGTAACGCCGATTCAAGCCGATGAGTATTTAGCGCGTATGGCCAAAGCACAAGCCTATATGCAAGCGCACAACATTGATGCCATTTATTTAAACGCAGGTACCAACTTAACTTATTTCACCGGAATGAAATGGTATGCCAGTGAACGACTTGTTGGCGCTATTTTACCTGCTGTAGGTGATGTGCAATACATTGCTCCACATTTTGAAATTGGTTCTTTAAATGGCTTTAAGGTTATTGATGGCCCAATACACGGCTGGCAAGAGCATGAAAGCCCGTTTGAGCTATTAGTTAAAGTGCTGAAACAGCTCAATATTAGCGACGCTGCTACCGTTGGTATTGATGAAAGCGCACAGTTTTTTATTTTTGATGGTATCAATAAAGCCAGTTCAGGGTTAAAACTGGTGAACGCTCAACCAGTCACTGCGCATTGTAGAATGCATAAATCAGCCAATGAATTAGCATTAATGCAATGTGCCATGGATATGACTTTGGCGGTTCATCAGGCTACAGCGAGCATGCTTTATGAAGGAATTAGCACCGTAGAAGTCGAAGAATTTATTAAAAAAGCCCATCATAAAGTAGGTGCCCCAGGTAATTATTTCTGTATTGTATTGTTTGGCCTTGCTACCTCATTCCCACATGGCGTGAAAGACCCACAAATTTTGAAAAAAGGCGACATGGTGCTCATCGATACTGGATGTAAAGTGCACGATTACCTTTCTGATATTACGCGTACTTATGTATTTGGTGAAGCAACCAGCCGACAACGCCTGTTTTGGGATTTCGAAAAAGCGGCACAGTTAGCAGCTTTCAATCAAGCAGCCCTTGGCGAAACCTGTGAATCGGTTGATCAAGCAGCTCGCAGCTACTTAGCAGCACAAAATTTAGGACCTGAGTATCAAACACCAGGTTGCCCACATCGTACAGGCCATGGTATTGGTTTAGACATTCACGAATGGCCATATTTAGTTGGCGGTGATAAAACCCCGCTTGCCACTGGCATGTGTTTTAGTAACGAACCCATGCTAGTTATTCCAGATGAGTTTGGGGTGAGATTAGAAGATCACTTTTACATGACAGATGATGGTCCGCGCTGGTTTACTCAACCGAGTCATAGCATTGATGACCCGTTTGGCTTAAACAGCTAATATATGAATCATTTAATAAAAAGAGCAGCACCTTGGCTGCTCTTTTTATGTCCAATGATTGATAAAGTAGACTTCATCCCAATATCCATTGTTATTACTAAGCAATCCTTCAAGGATCCCTATGAAAAACTTTAAAATTGATATCGTCTCAGATGTAATGTGCCCGTGGTGTATTATCGGTTACAAGAACTTAGAGACCGCATTGGCAGAATTAAAAGAAGAAATGAGTGCGGATATTACATGGCACCCTTTTGAGCTTAATCCAGATATGCCACTTGAAGGGCAAGACTTAAACGAGCACTTGCAGCAAAAATACAGTTTAACCGAAGAAGAAAGCGCGCGAAATCGTCAAAACATGGCGGATGCGGGTGAACGAGCTGGGTTTACCTTTAATTTTGACGGTAAACGCATCATGATCAACAGCTTTGATCTACACCGCTTGCTAATGTGGGCGCGTGAAGAGGGCAAGCAAACTGAGCTGAAATTGGCATTTTTTGAAGCACACTTCACCGATTTGAAATATCTAAATCAAGAAGATGCATTACTGGATGTGGTAGAAAAAGTCGGTCTTAACAAAGACACAGCTCGTGATATTTTACACTCAGATAAATACGTACAAGCGGTTCGCGAAGAGCAAAATAACTTTAAGCAAATGGGTATTACTTCAGTGCCTACGTTCATTATAAATGATAAGTATGCGCTTACCGGTGGGCAGCCGAGTGAGTCATTTATTCAAGCACTTAAGCAAATAAGCGAAGAAGAAGCCAAGCAAGACACTTAAAAAATAAAGTTTAAAACCAAAAAAGGCTGCACATCGCAGCCTTTATTTATCTCAGTTAGCATTTTTTGAGAAGCGTTTAAACAAGGTGCTCAATATTTAAGAATTTAATCTGACACTGAACTTTGAACGCCCTCTCTATAGATACCTAACAGTTAAATACTTCAAAATTAAATCTGCTTATGGTGCAAATTAAATAATGCTGCCTTTTAACGGACTCGTTCTTTTTCTGGATATACTAAACTTTTTATCTGTATTTTTAGCATAGTGATAGAAATTCAAGCTAGTCTGCGTGACATCTTCAATAAACCACCCAGGTATCTTAACTAAAGAATAACCATGTTTAGAAAAGTGTATCTCAATTGATTTAATCATGGGTTTTTCAACAACCGTGATTTGGTCTGCTTTACTTAAATCTATAACTTTTTCACCTTGAATCAATGTCTGCTCATTTAAATCGACAATAATCGGTTTATTTTTAAAAAAATCAACGAGAAAATAGGTAATAAATACCGGTACGAGAATAATTGATAATTGGCGCATTGTTACTGCTTTAAAATAGGTCTCTTCATGAGACCAAGTATCAGGCGTAGTAAACCATACTATAAAGATATAAACCGCTACCGCTAAAGTCCAGCGGTGTAGGCGAAAAAGCTTTTTAAGGTCAAAAGTCAATGTCATTCTTTTTAGCATTAATTTAATCTCACTTTCATTCGTATGCTATAAGCGTTCCCCACATGTGTAAGTGACTTAAATTTAAACCTTTGATCGATTTCACTATCGAGTTTAAAGTTTATAGTATTTTTTATGTTCTTTTCAGTAAAATACAAGTTAATTCCAGGGCTATAGCTATTAATCTCATGATATGTCTGCAACCTATCTTCGTTCTCATATTCCAAATAAATAACTTTAAGCAAACGGGTATTGCTTCAGTGCCTACTTTCATTATAAACGATAAGTATGCTCTTACCGGTTGGCAGCCGAGTGAGTCATTTATTCAAGCACTTAAGCAAAGAAGAAATAAAGCAAGATTAGCAAACTGTTTTACAGCGATAATAACCTTATCGCTGTTTCAGTTTAAACACTGTTCGCTGACCTAAACCAAGCCCATCCTCAACATCATGGTAAAATTGCGTATAGAGTGCATCAAGCTCGCCTTTTTGTGCTAGCTTTGTTAAGCCCCGCTGTAATAAGTCGATAATCGCTTTATTTTTTTCATTTGCATAAAAGTAATAAAAATTATCATACTGCAGCATAATATGCGGCTCAACGACAAAGTTATACTGTGGGCTTTTTTGTATTTCAGCTCTAATCGCAGTTACTGAACGAGGAAAGTAATCGCCAAGTCCTTCATCTAACGCTTTTAACATGCTTTCATAACTCAAATCACCATTAACTGTTAAGCCATTGCTCTTTAATACATAATAATCAGACCAACTTTGCTTTTGTAAAGCTATATATGGCTTTAGTTGTTCAAGGGTTTTTATATCTGAAAATTCGCCCAGCCGGCTTTGTTTTATCATCAGTAAACGTTTTGAGTGCAAGCCGTAGTATATTGGAAAGGTTGTGTGTACAAGGCTGCTTGCTTGCTCTTTTGACATACTTAACCAGGCAAAATTAATTATTCCATCGCGCTTTAGCTCTTCAAGTACTCGTTTAGTATTCATCGGCTCAACACTATAACTAATATTGAGTTTAACATTCATCTGCGCAAAGCTTTTTTCTAATAAGCTCAAAACATAATGATTTTTAGGCATATTAGGTGTGCTCGGTTTCCCTAATTTGAGCGTCACTATTTGCTCGCTTCCCCAAGCAAAAGATGACAGGGTAATAAGGATAACACTGCAGCATAAATTAAATAACTTCATGGTCATTCCAAGTTACTTTGCATTTATAAAATGGGGAATAGTAAGTATAGCGGGAACTTAGAATTACGCTTTTAGGTGCGATAAAGTACTTTAATCACATGCCAACCAAATTTTGTTTTTACCAAATGTGGCTCTAAAATCTCGCCTTTAAACGCAATTTTATCAAACTGTGGAACCATTTGACCGCGTCTAAATTCGCCTAAATCTCCGCCCTTTTTGCCCGACGGACAAGACGAATATTTTTTAGCTAAGGTTTGAAACTTTGCGCCTTTACTTAATTGCTTAATGATGTCTTCTGCAATCTCTTTGTGCTTAACCAAAATGTGAAGTGCGTGTGCTGTATTTGCCATGAGAAAGCCCTTAAAACCTATTTACTAGTAATCAAACGCCGCGATTTTAGCACAGCCTAAGTGATACAGCACTTGCTAAAAATGTGGCTATAAGTAGTGTTCTTCATCTTTTTGCAGAGGAATTCGACAGTGTTGGTATTTACCAAATAATGTATAACGGTTTTTAGCCACTTTGTTATAAAGCCAATCAGTCAGCCTTCGTGGTAATAACTTAAATACGCTAAGCAACTTCCACGGATAACTTAACTGGCTGAACACCCGAAAAACGGCTTGGCTACGGGTAAATGGCTTTTGTGCTTCTATATAAATCATCGAAGTAAAATTGGTAGTGGAAAAACCAAATTGAGCAAGTAGCGTTTGCCCTGCCGGCGATTGCACGCTGCACAATTTAAATTTTATGGTCGGATCGTGAGCTATAATAAAATTACACCACGCACTACAAAGCTTACATTGCGCATCAAATAATATAATTTTTTGATTTAACATTAATGCCGCGGAATCATCGCTCATAAAACTTTTCACAAATTAAGTACTAAACTACTGCTGCACTGGCTTTTTTTGTAGCTTACGCTGCAAGGTGCGCCTATGCATATTTAACTGCCTAGCGGTCATTGATACATTACCGTTATTACTGTGTAAAACATGTTGAATATGCTCCCACTCTAAACGTTCGGGCGACATAACCCCCTCTGAAATTTCAGTTGCTGCCGTACTTGCCACCTCAACTTTGAGTGCTTTTAATAAACTTGCCATATCAACAGGCTTAGTTAAATAGTCATTAGCCCCTAAGCGCATCGCCTCTACCGCCGTTGCTATACTTGCAAAGCCAGTGAGCAATACAATATGAGCATGTGTGAGTAAATGGCGCAGCGGTGCAATCAGCGACAGTCCATTCTCATCGGCCAGCTTCATATCTAATAAAATACAGTTAGGCTGTTGCTGACGAGCCCTTAGAAGTGCATCAGTGTGATTATGTGCGATCTCGCAATTAAACCCGTGCTTAGTTAGCCGACGTGCTAACGTCGTCGCTAAATTAATATCATCCTCAACAATAAGTAGCTTCATGCTTTTGTCTCTGCTGTTAATAGTGGCATTGTTATCTTTGCAACCGCTCCGCCTTCGGGATGATTATATACCGTTAGCGAGCCATTTAACCTCTCAAACGTCACATTTGATAACATAACTGCGATCCCCATGCCTTGCTCACTAGGCATTAAATGCCCACCTAACTCCGCTAACTCTGAGGATGAAAAGCCAGCACCAAAATCACGAATAATTAACGCAATGTTTTGTGCGTCAGGTTGCTGCCAACTTAGTTCAAGTTGCACTTGGCCGTGCTTTTGATTAGCAAGTACTGCATTTTGTAATAAATTTAAAATTGCAGGTAGCAGCATAGCGTCACTTTGTAATGTGGCTTCAGGTGCCCCGTTAAACCAGTTTATTTGTTGATTAGGATATTGTAATAGTAACGTATCATGAATTTGATTTTGCAACTGCTCTGCTTTAATGGGTGCTTGAGTGTTTTGATCCCGTAACTGCATTGAGAGATTTCTAAAGTCGTTAAGCTGAGTGCGGCATTGCAATAGCGGCGTTTGCATTTGCTGAATAACTTCATTGTCGGGATGCTCTTCTAAAAGCTCTTCAAACAATAATTGTAAATTAGCAATCGGTGTTGCTAATTGATGAGTAATTTGCGCCGCAGCGCCATCAAGTGTAACCAGTTGTTCATTGCGCAACTGTTTTTCTCTAACCTTCGCAATAGTGCGCTCACGCTGCTGCAAAGCGCGGTTCATCGCCCCTATCACTAGCGCTATTACGCAAGCACTTATAACAAAGTTAACCCACATACCAATAAAATGACCATTCATGTTCATTTGGTGCATACTGTGTTCGGGCATTCTAATTAATAATAAGCTATAAGCGGCAATCGCCAATATAGCGATATAGGCAAGCCCTCGAGCGCTTAATGTAATGGCAGCTATCATAATAGGCAACAATAGTAACGACACAAATGCGTTAGTGGCACCCCCGCTTAAAGACAACAAAATGGTTAAAAAAAGCACATCGGCGGTCAATTGCATTAGCATGCCAATTGGCTTTGCTTGGCTTACATGCCGGTAGGCAAATACACTGGCTAACTGAAAAACCGCCTCAACAGCAATAACCCCTAACAACGGCATAAGTGCAATTTGATGTTCCAATAAAAAATATACACTGAGTACCGTAATAAGCTGGACAACAATGGCACCACTGCGCAGCATTAATAATCGGCTAATAGCTGGGTCGGTTTTAATTAACACGATAGAGTTCCTGAATACACTGGGTTTTATTATTTATGATTAACATGCTTTTTTTATTGCATTTATTATACACTAAACCGTCTCATATTAGACTCTGACTTAGCTACACTCAAGCATACATCGCGGATAAGGCGGTTGTTTTTTGTAAGCACTAAAGCGCGATGGACTAACTTGGAAAAAAGCGCCTAAGCTACATGCTTTTTGGTTTACAAAGTAAAAACCAATAATTAACCTTTCACTAATAATGCAACAAACAATTGGTAAAAAAGCAGTGATTACAGCCCTATAGCTGCTATAAACTAGTGTTAATAGCTAATTTTTGTTATAACGTACTCATTAGACGAACACGTCATACCACTTTTAAGAGAACACACTATGCCTTACGCACATATCACTGGTTGGGGGAAATGCATTCCACCAGCTAGCATCAGCAACGACGAAATAAGTGAAATTGTAGATACCACCGATGAGTGGATCACCACGCGTACCGGTATCAAAGCACGTAGAGTAAGCCATGTAACTACCGCCGAGCTTGCTAGTGTAGCTGCAAAACATGCCATTGCTTGTGCAGGTATAGATGCAAAAGACATCGATTTAGTTATTTTAGCAACGTGCACGCCGTCAACTGTAGTGGCAAACACCGCTTCATTGGTACAAAAAAATATCGGTGCCACAGGCGCTGCAGCCATGGACACCAATGCAGCATGTTCTGGTTTTTTATATGCTTTACAAGCTGCGACTGCGCAAATTCAGGCCGGTATGATCAAAAAAGCCGTAGTTATTGCCGCTGAACGCATGACGTGGTATGTAAACTGGGCACGACGCGACAGTGCTGTTTTATTTGGTGATGGTGCCGGTGCCGTTGTGCTTGAAGCAGCAGAAACACCTGCAGGCTTATTAGGGACTAAAACCGGCTGTGACAGCGAAGATCGTGATATTTTACACATTACTAATTTCGGCAGTGATTTAAATAAATATGAGCCAATTGGCCCATCAGATCTTTTATTTGAAGGTCGTGAAATATTTAAACGTGCGGTTAAAGGCATGAGTGAAGCCTGTGACGACGTGCTTGAACAGGCAAACCTTAAGTTAGACGATATAGACGTACTTGTGCCACATCAAGCTAATTTGCGCATTATTCAAGCAATTCAAAACCGTTTAAAGGTTGAAGACAGCAAAGTAATGGTTAACATTGGCGAATACGGTAATACCTCTGCTGCGACGATTGCCATTGCGCTGTGCGAAGCCGTTGAGCAAGGTTTAATTAAGCCGCATGCCAATATTATGTCGGCTGCATTTGGAGCAGGCCTAACGTGGGCGGCAAGCTATATCAAATGGGGCGAGCGAGTAACACCCATTGCTGTTAGCGATGCTATGCTTCCACCGTGTGATAAAACAGGTTTAGAGCTTGTTGCACCAGCTGTAAAAGCGTGTAAAGACGCAGAGCCTGGCTAAAAGCTAACATTACCCCAAGCAAATATGTATTGATAAAAAGCGCACTGAAAGCAGTGCGCTTTTTGCTTTTTAAGGAAAATATATGCAACTACTAGGCATTCATCATGTAGCCATCATTTGTAGCAACTACCCACGCTCTAAAGATTTTTATAGTGAAATATTAAAACTCACGATTATTAATGAGCACTACCGAGCAGAGCGTCAGTCTTACAAACTCGATTTAGCTTTACCTGATGGCAGTCAGTTAGAATTATTTTCGTTTAATGATGCGCCAAGTAGACCAAGCTACCCCGAAGCACAAGGACTTAGACATTTAGCATTTAAGGTTAGTAGTGTAGAAAACAGTAAAACGTATTTAGAGTCGCATGGAATCGACGTAGAAGAAATAAGAGTGGATGAAATTACCGGCAAAAAATTCACCTTTTTTGCCGATCCAGATGGTTTACCCCTTGAGTTATATGCGCTTTAACATCAAATAACTCAAGGCAAGGTATGTTTGATTTAGTTAACCCTAGTTAGGTTAGTTAAATCGATTTTGTAGGTAAGTAAATACTGCACGAATACCCAGAGCTTCACCACCTGCAGGGCGCCCTGGTAATGCTCGTAAGTTCCATGCCATTACATCAAAATGAACCCATGGTGTGTTTGGCTCTACAAATTCTTTCAAATAAAGCGCAGCGGTTATTGCGCCACCATATGGCGTACTTGAACAGTTAGTCATATCAGCCACATCGCTTTTCAAAAATGGGGTGTATTGCTCGAATAACGGTAATTGCCAAACAGGGTCGTTAACTTGCATCCCCGAATCCATAATCGCATTAGCTACATCACGTTCCGTTGAGAAAAAGCCTGGCAGTTCTGTCCCTAAAGCAACACGGCACGCGCCAGTTAAAGTAGCGAAATCAATAATTAATTCAGGATCATCGTTTTGTGCTTCGCTTAGCGCATCACACAGAACTAGTCGCCCTTCTGCATCAGTATTATCTATTTCGACCATAATACCTTTACGTGTTTTTATTACATCGCCTGGGCGAAATGCATTACGCGAAACGGCATTCTCAACCGCAGGGACTAACACGCGAAGACGTATTGGTAAGTTAGCGGCCATAATTAGTTGTGCTAAGGCAATAACATGTGCGGCCCCGCCCATGTCTTTTTTCATGTTACGCATGCCTGAACTTGGTTTTAAATCCAGTCCACCTGAGTCAAAACATACACCTTTACCTACTAATGTAATTAGCGGCGCATCAATCGCACCCCACTTCAAATCGAGTAAACGCGGTTTGTTTTCACTTGCACGGCCTACCATATGAATAGTTGGGTAATTTTGTTCTAATAACTCATCACCTACCCATTGAGTAAACTCGCCGTCGAATGTATCAGCTAAATCGCTCATTACCTGTGATAAGTGCTGCGGCATCATATCAGCAGCGGGGGTATTTACTAAATCACGGGCTAGATTAATTGCATCTGCTTGTTGTTTTACTTGTTCATATAATGTTTTATCAGCAATGCCAAGCTGAGCTTTAGCTGTGGCTTTTTGTTTATACTCACTGAACTCATAACCACCTAACACAAATCCTAAAGCAAGTTGAGAAACTAACGATTCATCACCCTGAATTTGATAGCATCCTTTAGGTAATTTACTTGCAAGCTCGCCAGCGGCCCAAAAATCATCAGCTCGTTGCATAATACAAAATACTTGGCTTAGTTCACCCGTTTCTGCGTTTGGTATTAACGCCAGCCCTGACTTTTCAAAATCGGTATTTGCAAGCCACTGCTGCACAAAGCTCGGTTGCTGAGTAAGCCAGTCTGTTAATTCATTTTTAACAACAAAAGATAGAGGGATACCTGAAGAGGTATGACAAAGTAAAGCGCTCATTAATGACTCACATAATAGAAATTGATGTCCTAGCATAACAATAAGCACTATTAAAAGGTATAGCTAATTATACTCTAACTAGCTTACTTCTTTTCGGAGGGAGTTGAGTCTTGCTGTTGGTTTTGTTGAGTAATTTCTTGATCAATTTCTTTCATAGGCTTATTCATACTAAAAGAGCTCGGCAAAACATCAACACCCACTAACTGCCCTAGCTTAACAACCAATGGAATAGTTAATGGTGCAAAAGGTAATAACGCAAAAATGCCTAGCCCCAACCCTTTTAAAATATCAACAAACTGCTCATTGGCGCGTTTTAGCTCTGCTTTGTTTGTTTGCCCTTGAGTATAACGCTTGTAGGTTATTAGCATCTCTTTGGTTTCTTGCCTTTCTTGAGCAAGGGCTATTTTAAGCGCGACCATAGCACGGCGAAAACGCAGTTGCTGTCGCTTTTTACTAATTTTAGCAACCCGCCAGGGGGCACGATGAATGACTTTATATAATCGCATAGCCTGTATTCTCACACAGCGCTCTAAGTTCACAAAGAATAATTTACACGCTTTGTTCAATCATTTATTCTAGGTGTCCTTTTTTCCACTTTTGTAATAAAAAATGCAAAAAAATCGCCCCGAAACTAAACCCGAAAGACCAAAATCTGATGAATGCTGTGGCGGCGGCAGTTGCTGCCCTTGTGTGTGGGATGAATATAAAGAAAAGCTGGCAGCGTGGAAAAAACATCATGGTGAAAATATCAACAGCAAATCAATTTAATTCAATAATATAAAATGACTAAATTAACTTATTTAGTTAGTCATTATGTATCAATGTCTGTTTTTTCCTCCTTTTCTCGCCCTAGCTGCAATTAACTCTGCGTTATTTTTAGATAAATCATTTGTTTCAACTTGTTAAATAGTGGTTAATTTCCCATTGCCCTCTTTAGTTTTTTTATCTATAGTCTATTTCGAGGACTCACAGGAGGTGCGCTTAATTAATTAAGCTTTTAGGAGTGAGTTAGCTATATTTGCTCCCCATTGAACGTGAAATGTCCACAATAATAAGTCAGTAATAGACTATACAAATCAATTCTAACTGGGGATATTTAGAATGAAATTAAAAAGCAACGCGCTTCAACAGGCCATCAAATTTGCTCTAGCAACAACAGCCGCAGGCTTGTTTGTTTCTGGTTCAGCAATTGCTCAAGAAGAGCAAACAGAAGTTAAAGTAAACAAAAATGTAGAAAAAATTGCCGTAGTAGGTACGCGCTCTGCGCCCCGCTCTATTGGTGACTCACCTGTTCCTATCGATATCATCGGTGGTGAAGAACTTAGCAAATCAGGTAATACTGATATGCTAGAGCTGTTAAAAGGGGCTATTCCTTCTTTAAACGTTCACTCAATGCCAATTAGTGATGCCGCTTCACTAGTGCGCCCTGCAAACTTACGCGGACTACCTTCAGATAGCACATTAATCTTACTTAACGGCAAACGTCGTCATCGCGCTTCAGTTATTGCCTTTTTAGGTGGTGGTATTAATGATGGTGCGCAAGGTGCCGACATTTCAGTTATTCCAAGTATTGCACTGAAACAAGTAGAAGTACTTCGCGATGGTGCTGCTGCACAATATGGTTCTGATGCAATTGCTGGGGTTTTAAACTTCCAACTTAAAGATGCCTCGGAAGGCGGGTCATTTGAAGTTCGAAAAGGCCAATATTACGAAGGCGACGGTGATACAACCCAAATTTCAGGTAATGTGGGTTTACCGTTTACCGATAGCGGTTTTGCAAATTTAAGCTTTCAGTACAAAACAGCCGATGCGACTAGCCGCTCGGTACAAAGACCGGATGCCGCAGCACTTGATGCAGCTGGTGTTCCCGACATTGCTCCAATCACCCAAGTATGGGGTGCACCAGAGGTTGATGACGACATCTCTATCTTTGGTAATGTTGGTTTAGAGCTAACTAATGACTCACAATTTTATATGTTTGGTAACTATTCTGAACGTGATGTACGTGGTGGTTTTTATTACCGTAACCCGCATACTCGCCCTGGTGCATACTCAAATGATGGTGGCGAAACACTCCTTGTTGGTGATTTAACCGGCGACATGAGCGGTAATTGTCCAACAATCATGATTGATGACAACGTTCTTGATAACCCTGACTACATTAATGGTGTAGCAAACAACCCTGATTGTTTCGCATTTAACGAAATGCTTCCGGGCGGTTTTACACCAAACTTTGGTGGCAATATCACAGATACGTCACTCACTATTGGTACTAAAGGCGAGTTTACTGGCGGCTTTTTAGAAGGCGCTTACTATGATTTAAGCGGTACTGTAGGGTATAACGAATCTCGCTACTTTATATACGACACAATCAATGCATCATTGGGTCCAGATAGCCCGCGTGATTTTAGCCCAGGTAAATATGAACAATTAGAGAAAAACTTTAATTTTGATATTTCAAAGGGTTTTGACTTTGACTTAGCTTACGATGTAAACATTGCCGGTGGTTTAGAGTGGCATGAAGAAACCTTTACCGTGGTATCAGGCGATGAAGCTTCGTTTATAGCTGGCCCACTAACTGATCAAGGTTTTGGTATTGGTTCTAACGGTTTCCCTGGATTTAAACCATCAGATGCAGGCGAATACGACCGTCGAAACTATGCAGCTTACATTGATATTGAAGCGCCATTTACTGAAGAGTTCTTAATGGGCTTAGCGCTTCGCTACGAAGATTACGATACCTTTGGTTCAACCACTAACTATAAGTTAATGGGTCAATACCACCTTACTGATGATCTGAATATTCGAGGTTCAATTAGCACCGGTTTCCGTGCACCTACCGTAGGCCAAGCGAATGTTAGTAACGTACAAACTAACTTAAGCAGTGGTGTACTGGTAGATTCAGCTTTGTTACCACCTACAAACCCAATTGCTATTCAACTTGGTGGTACTGAACTTGAGCCTGAGGAATCACAAAGCTATACCTTTGGTGCGGTATACACCATGGGCGATTTATTCTTAACAGTTGATTA
Organism: Pseudoalteromonas sp. Scap06; assembly: GCF_013394165.1. Lineage (NCBI taxonomy): Bacteria > Pseudomonadati > Pseudomonadota > Gammaproteobacteria > Alteromonadales > Pseudoalteromonadaceae > Pseudoalteromonas > Pseudoalteromonas sp. Scap06. The sequence continues at coordinate 675,564 of NZ_CP041331.1, forward strand.
CTACAACATCCAAGTAGATGATCGTATTAGTCAGTCAGATAAAATAGAACTTAGCCAAGCAGATAAAGACACGCTCGAAGCTGCCGGTGTACCTAACGTACAAAACTTAGCGCAAGTTAGTTTCTTTACCAATGACTTTGATACCACTACTCAAGGTGTTGACTTAGTGGCTAACTACTCAGCTGAATTATTCAATGGTAGTTCTACATTTAGCTTAGCGTACAACTGGAATGAAACAGAAGTAACACGCTCAAGTGATATCACAGGAGCATTTAAAGTAAGCCGTCTTGAAAATGATTTACCTAATCACCGTGCAACACTGAGCTGGGCACAGCAATGGGAAAGCTTTTCAGCATTTTCTCGCCTTAATTACTTTGGTGAGTACCAAGGTGTTCACGTAGATTATGATGAAACCGCTAAAATAGCTGATGCAGCAGTAACATTAGATGTTGAAGTAACTTACTTTATGAATGACTCAATCAGTTTCTCAGTCGGTGCACAAAACCTACTGGACCAAGAAGCAGAGAAACTTGATTTTACCGTAGCACCTAATAACAATTGGGGTGGTAAGTACTACGAAACTTCTCCATACGGTATTAATGGTGGTTTTTACTACGCTAAAGCAACCTATACTTTCTAAAATGTGTTAACAACAAGAAAAGGCGAAATGTGTAATGCATTTCGCCTTTTTATTACCCTCTATAAACCCATTTAAAATGACCATTACACTCGCATTTTTTATGGCGTTAGGGTTATAGTAAATAAAAAGAATATTTGTTGTATTATGCTACTAAAAAAAGCAAATGAGTTATTATCACAAAACAAGCTTAGAGAAGCTGAGTTTCATTACAAAACGCTTTTACAATCAGAGCCAGACAATGGTGACGCCCTATTTGGCCTAGGTAAGGTAGCATTGCGTTTAGAACAATTTGATGCCGCTGTGTATATACTACAACGGGCGTGTCAGCATCTACCCTATGTATTAGAACCCTTATATGCACTAAGTGATGCATTTAATGCGGTCAACTCCCCTGAAGATGCGCAAAAAGTACTCGAATACGCAGCCAGTATTGCTACAGAAAACCCAGACACTCATTATTATTTAGCTCAGCACTATTTAAACTTTGGCGAGCTTGATAAAGCGCAGGCCACATTTGAGGAGGCATTAAAGCTTGGGATAGCACCGGTTACGGCTTATGTTTTATTTGAATTGGTACAATTAGGGCGCTTTAATAAAGCAAATAATTACATTGATCAGTTACACCATTTTTTAACGCAAACAAATAACCTACGCTTAAAAATGGTCTGTTACTATGCTTTAGCTAAAAGTTACGACAAGTTAGATGATACTGATCAAGCATTTAATTACTTTGTTATTGCCAATCAGCAACAACGTAAACTCAGTGAATTTAATACTGAGGATTTAATTGGGTTTTATGATCAACTTATTGAATATCACAATGAAAGTGTGCTCAATTTAGCAAAACTAAACAAACAGTACCCTGTCACACCCGTGTTTATTATTGGCATGCCACGAAGCGGTTCAACCTTACTTGAGCAAATGTTAGCAGGGCACAGTCAATGGGCAACGCTTGGAGAGGACACCAGTATTAGTAATAAGGTAGTTGCTTTTTTAGAACATAAAACAGGATTACGCTACCCTCAATGTTTAGCTAAACTAACAACGCCTTTAATTAACCAAGCCAGAGATATTTATTTAGATACGTTAAGCTCTTTTGGAGGCAACTGCCCATTTGTGATCAATAAACTGCCGAGCAACTATCAAAACTTAGGGCTAATTTATATTTTATTCCCAGATGCTAAGTTTATTAACCTGACCCGCAACTTTCACGCAACCGCCTTTTCAGTGTTTACTAATTACTTTGCTGAAAACGAACCCTATTTTTGTGATTTAAATCAGTTTACTTTGTACCATCAGCTTTATGAAAAACTGATGAGCCATTGGCAGCAATTTAACCGCTTAGCTATTTATAATTTAAGTTACGAGCAGTTAATTGAAAATCCCAAGGAACAGTTAACCGCACTATTGAGTTTTACGGGCTGCGAATTTGAACACACTTGTTTAGACTTTTACAAAAATAAAAGCGCCGTTACAACGCTTAGTAAACATGCCATCAGGCAACCTGTAAATAACAAAAGCCTTGATAAGTGGCAGCGTTATGAAGCCCCTTTACTTAATTTGCTCTCGTTGCCTCAAACCAGTTAAGCACATCCATAAACTGTTCTTGACGTGCCTGAGGGTGAGTAAGCATATTTATATGGTCGTAATCTACTTTGTGCCCAAAGCGGCGGCCATATATTTGCATCTTTTGCACCCCAGTACCTGACTCATCAATAAATTTTTGAATATCGATAGGCTGTGCCAATGCTTTATCTTTTACTGCCGCAATATGTAACGTTGGAGGAAGCGTAAGATTTGCTAATGTTTTAGCGTAGTCAAAGCCGTCATCACTGTCTATCCATGGCTTTTGCTTGGCCCACTGCATACTTTGGTAATGCGACTTTTGAGTTTCATCATCACTGCCCCACTTTAAGCGTTTTGCCGGTAAATAACCGTGTTTTTTCGCTAAAATTGGTGCCATAAAATACCAAATCAAATTGGCCTGGAATAATTTTTTTGGGTGGTTATTAAATAGCGAACGCTTTGAACCAAAATAGGCACACGCTTTTACATCGTTTATCAACTCAGGGAAGCGAGCAAACACGCTATTAAGCAACACCCCCCCCCAAGAATGAGCAACTAAAAAGTCAGGTTTTTTACTCTCTAACTGTTCAATTTTTTCAATGAATGCCGGAATATCCTCAACAATCGCCTCAGTTTGTCCATAACGTGCTTGTTTACAAATGGCAGGCTTACTTTCACCACGCCCGCGTAAATCAGCTACGTAGCAACTATACCCTTGTTCAGCTAAAAAAGGCGCTAACCCTTTATTGCTATGAGTGTAAAATATTTTGCCATTTTCTACCGCGCCATGAATTAATAGCACCACAGGCCCACTTGGCTGCTGGTTTGCGATACGGCGCAAATGCAGTGTTTGATGGTTACCTAATTTAATAAAAACAGACTGTTGAGTAACTGCCAAAGCGAATTCCTTATAATTGCTAACAACTCATCCTACCAGTAATAACTGGTAAGCCAAAGGGAAAATTATGCACTTTTTCTGTCTGTATTTGTTACTATTGGCTTTTATTCCTGTTGTTAAAAAAGCCTCATGAAAGCAAAATCAACTCGTTCTAAATTACATCCGCGCAATCAACACAAAAATGGTTACGATTTTAATTTGCTTACCTCGCAAACCCCTTCGTTAACTGCTTTTTTAATTACGACTCCAGCAGGCAATCAAAGTATTGATTTTAGTAATAACTTAGCTGTAAAAACCTTGAATCAGGCGCTATTAAAAAGTCATTACAACATTAACTTTTGGGACATTCCTGAGCACAATTTATGCCCACCTATTCCAGGTAGAGTTGACTATATTCATTACTTAGCTGACTTACTCAGCGAAGATAATCAGCAGGTTATTCCCACTGGCCGACAAATTAAAGTGCTTGATATAGGCACTGGCGCTAACTTAGTTTACCCGCTAACGGGCAGTAGCGAATACCAATGGCACTTTACTGGCAGCGATATAGACTCTGCAGCAATCAAAATAGCCAAGCAACTCGCTCAGTTTAATGATTTAAAAATAACGCTTAAACAACAAAAAAATCCTGAACATATTTTTAAAGGGGTGATTAATGCGAAAGATTTGTATCATTTAACGATGTGTAACCCGCCATTTCACGCCAGTGCAGAAGAAGCCAATAAAGGCAGTGAACGCAAATGGAAAAACTTAGGCAAAGCGCCTTCGCAAGCACTTAATTTTGGAGGACAAAGCAATGAGCTATGGTGTGAAGGTGGTGAGCTGGCCTTTATTTCTAGCATGATTAAAGAAAGCAGTGATTACAGTGACCAAGTAATTTGGTTTACCTCGTTGGTTTCTAAAAAAGAAACTCTGGCAGCCTTACAAGCACAGCTAAAACAACAGCCTATTAGTGAATTTAAAATTGTTGAAATGGCACAAGGGCAAAAAGTCAGTCGCTTTATTGCATGGAGCTATTTTGATAAGGCCACCCGTGAACAAATTTGTGAAGAATTAGCATAAAAGCCACATAAGGACACCTCATGATAGATTTTCGCTCAGATACAGTAACAAAACCGTGCAGCAAAATGCGGGACATTATGTATCATGCCCCCGTTGGCGATGATGTGTATGGTGATGATGAAAGTGTAAACCAATTAGAAGCTTATGCTCGATTACGTTTTAATATGCAAGATGCACTTTTTTGTAGCTCAGGCACACAAACAAATCTGCTTGCATTAATGGCCCATTGTGAACGTGGCGATGAGTATATATGTGGCCAAAGTGCTCATAACTACAAGTTTGAAGGCGGTGGCGCTGCCGTTTTAGGCTCTATTCAGCCACAGCCTATTGAAAATGAAGCCGATGGTAGTTTGTGTTTTACTAAAATTGCTGCAGCAATTAAACCCGATGATAGCCACTTTGCAAAAACCCGCCTGTTAAGCCTTGAAAACACCATAGGTGGTAAAGTACTGGGTATTGATTATTTACTCAAAGCCCGCGAATTTGTTAATCAACATAACTTAGCACTGCATTTAGATGGTGCCCGCGCTTTTAATGCCGCTGCCGAGCTTAACGTTGATATTAAAGAAATAACCCAACATTTTGACTCTGTATCTATTTGTTTATCAAAAGGGTTAGGTGCACCTGTTGGTTCATTATTGCTTGGTTCAACAGCATTGATAGCCAAAGCAAGACGCTGGCGAAAAGTGCTTGGCGGTGGTATGCGCCAAGTGGGTATATTAGCTGCTGCAGGGCAATATGCCTTAGAAAATAACACGCAACGTTTAGTCGATGACCACGCTAACGCGCGTTATTTAGCAAAACAGTTAAGTGAAATTTCAGGCTTTAACGTAAATATGAGTAATACCACAAATATGGTTTACGCTACGTTTGATAACAGCATAAACATCACAAAACTAGCAGCCGATTTAAAAGCACAAGACATTGTGTTTAGCCCAAGTAAGCAACTTAGGCTAGTAACCCATTTAGGTATTACTAAAGCGGATATTGATACCTTTATAAAAGCCTTAACGGCCCATATTTAACGCGGCTTTATAATGTTTGCGGCACACCGACTCATAACGGTCGTTGCCGCCAATTTCTACTTGGTTGCCATCGGCAATAGCCTCGCCATTTTCATCGGTACGTAATACGTGATTTGCTTTACGCCCACAATGACATACCGTTTTAAGTTCTATTAACTTATCAGCCCAAGCAAGTAAATATTGCGAGCCGCTAAATAACTCACCTCTAAAGTCGTTTCTTAAGCCGTAACACAATACGGGAATACCTAATTCATCGACTACATCGGTTAGCTGCATAACTTGATCTTTAGATAAAAACTGACATTCATCCACGAGCACACAATGGCGTTTTTTATCACTATTGAGCGATTTAATTAGCTCGTATACATCTTTATTAGCATCATAAATATGTGCATCTGCTTGAAGGCCTATACGTGAGGATACTTTGCCCACTCCTGCTCTATCGTCAATGGCAGCGGTGAGGATCACCGGCTCCATACCACGCTCTTTATAATTAAATGCTGATTGTAATAAAGTGGTTGATTTACCTGCATTCATTGCAGAGTAGTAAAAGTATAATTGCGCCATGGCCGTGCCTTCAAATAAAAAGTGCGCTTATGCTACCCTAAAGTGCAGAGAATACAAATTTGGAAACGCTATTTTATTTAACCTGAACTCTGGTTAAGAGATTTACTAACATTTTGAATCAAAAATGATATTTGTGCTTATTTTTCTCTAGCTAGCGATTTTTAGTGAAAACAAGGCGAAATTACGCGTCAATAGCTCGCCTAATGCAAGTAAATTCAACGCAGTTAGCGCTGAAAATAGCTGCTTGAGATGGATTTATTAGCCGGAGTTCAGGTTATTTATTTTGCTTCATGCTCTAGTAACCATTGCTTGCGCTCTAGGCCACCTGCATAACCAGTTAGCTTTTTATTTGCACCAATGATGCGGTGACACGGCACAATAATACTGATTGGATTTTTACCATTTGCAGCCCCCACCGCCCTCACTGCTTTAGGATTATTTAATTGTATGGCAATATCTTTATAGGTTGCCACTTTAGCAAACGGTACGCTTTGTAATGCCTGCCATACGCTTTGCTGAAATGGTGTGCCGCCAGTATCAAGCTCTAAATCAAACTCAGTACGCGTATGAGCAAAGTACTCGTTAAGCTGTGCCACACAAGATAAAACATGTGAATTAGTCACCTTATTTAAAGGGGTACTAATATAACTGGTCGGTGGATAAAACCCCACATAACTAATACCGTTTTCAGTTGCCTGAATAATAATATCGTCAATCGGGCTGGGTAAACTGGTTTGCACTATCATAATTGCTGCCAAAGTTGAAAAGTTAAGTAAGATCGAAATGGTGCACAGTTCGCAGATTCAAACGAGCTTGCTGCCGCTTGGGCTTTTTTAACCCCTAAATCACCATCAAGTAAAATATCGGGTTGGCTTTGACCGCGCAGTTTTGCGTAATTAACCGTCCAAGGGCCAATTCCTTTTAAAGTAAGCCATTGGTCTAAATCATCCTCCTCGGGATGAGTAGCACAAAAATCAGCAAGATTATGCAGTGCATTTTTACGTGCCTGCGGCATTTTAAAAAAAGTAAAGTCACTGCCTGCCACTACTTTAGGTGCTGGAAAGTACACATTTCCTTCTTGCTGATCTGCAAGCTGATGCACCAATTGAGTCACTAAATTGTGCGCCGCAGTCACACTCACCTGCTGACCTAACACAGCGCGAATACCCGCTTCAAAGGTTGACCAAATACCTGGTAACCTTAAGCCTTTAGTAAGTGGAAATGCATTATTAATATGCTCGTTTAAATGCGCCTCAATTAAATAAGTATCTGCATCTAAATCAAGTACACGGCGAATGTTGTTAATAACTGGCTGTAAATATTGCGTATTATCTATATCGATTTGCACCCGAAAATGATGTTTATCTGCAATAAATTCAGCATTAAAGCGGCCTCTACACGATTTATAAGTAAAAGTACGCCCATAACTGGTTGGCGATAACCACTCTATTGGCTCTATTAGTCGTTTTGCTAAAAACCCATGCAATGCCTGCCAGTTATACGGCGGACGAAAAGGCAAAATTAAGGTCAGCCCAAGATCAGTTGGGTGCTTGGCGGTTCTGAGCACTGAGGGCGCAATATTAAGTTGTTTTAAAAAAGCATCATTGAATCGTCTTACACTTTTAAAGCCGGAGGCAAACGCTATCTCGGTAAGCGGTAAGCTGGTTTCTTGAATCAATTTTTTTGCAAAATGGCATTGGTTAAATAACCGATATTGAGTAACTGAAAGACCAAAATATTGAGAAAAAAGCCGCCTTAAATAGCGGCTGCTTATTCCTAAACGCGCGGCAAGTACTTCACAATCACACTCGTTATATTGATCAATTAACTGTTTAGCACGCAATGCCGTGGTTTTTGATCCCAGCCAAGCAGCACTACCTGGTGCACTATCGGGCCTACAACGTATACAAGGCCTAAACCCTGCTTGCGCAGCAGAGTGCGCAAACTGATAGTAAGTTACATTTTTTTCATGCGCAGTGGGCGCAGGGCAAATTGGCCGACAATAAATACCTGTGGTTTTTACCGCTACATAAAAAAGCCCATCAAAACGCGCATCGCGGCTCTGACGCGCTTTTTGCCAATGCTGATTAACCATAAATTGCTCTTATAAATTATGTAGCGCTTAGCTTAACAAAAACTAGATATAATACTGGCCATATTCGGTACTAATCTTTGTTTGCAAAATCAATCAATGCCTGACCCGTTAAACGATATATAATCCATTCATTCTGAGGCTCAGCGCCCATGCTATTATAAAAATCAATCGCGGGTTTATTCCAATCAAGCACTACCCACTCAAAGCGGCCACAGTCTTTGCTTATTGCTCTGTTTGCCAGCTCTTTCATGATTGCTTTACCGGCACCATTTCCACGGCTATCTGGGCTAACATATAAATCTTCTAAATAGAGACCATTTTTACCTAACCAAGTAGAGTAGTTGTAAAAATACACTGCAAAACCAATCGGCTCACCATCTTGTAAACAAATTAAACTGTGCGCTGTTGCGCCGTCGCAAAAAAGTGTATCTAAAATGGCTTGCTCATTGGTTTTAACTGCATCTGGCTCTTTTTCGTAAATGGCAAGCTCATTAATAAAATGCAGAATTGTTTTAGCATCACTTGGCTGTGCATCGCGAATTTCTATTGCTGTGTTCATTGTTATTGATCCTTTAAAAACTGCTTTTATGCCTATTAAATTTAAAATAAAAAGTGCCTAAATAATTATGATAACTTAAGCCATTAATACATTTATTTGTACCCTAGCATATCGTTTTTATATTCAATACGTAACTATCACGGGCTTATTTAAATTTAGCCATTAGGGTATCTAAAAAACAAATTAAAACAGCGCTTTTATAAATGGTTAAAAGTTGTCATTATGATAAAAAAGTAAAGCAATAAGGGAGTTTAACTAAAATGGGTCATGGTCACACACACAGTCACGTTGATGATAACCAAAGTGATAAACAGCTCACTCTTGCCGTATTTATAAATGTTTTACTGACTGTAGTGCAAGTTGTTGGCGGCGTATTTTCTGGCAGTCTTTCATTAATTGCCGATGCTCTACATAACCTAAGTGATGCGGCTTCTATTTTTATCGCCCTCGTTGCTCGAAAAATTGGCAATAAGCAGGCTGATACAACCCATCATTTTGGCTACAAACGTGCAGAGATACTAGCAACCCTTTTTAATAGCACTACGTTAATAGTCATCGGTGGTTATTTAATTTTTGAAGCGATAAATAGTTATTTAAACCCCCAACCAATTAACGGTTGGATTATTGTGTGGGTTGCTGCATTTGCGCTACTCATTGATTTAGTCACTGCGTTGTTAACTTATAAAGCTGGCGCTAAAAACAATATGAATATAAAGGCAGCGTTTATTCATAACGTATCGGATGCAATGGCATCAATAGTCGTTATTATTGCGGGTACTTTAATTATTTTATATCAATGGTATGTAGTTGATTTAATAGCGACCATTTTAATATCACTATATGTTATTTATCATGGTGTATTATTACTTAAAGCGAGCTGCAGTATTTTAATGCAAGCAGCCCCCATTGGTTTTGACCAGCAACTTATCAGCAAAAAATTACTGCAACAGTTTGCCATTACGCAAATAAAATCTATAAAAGCATGGCAACTGGACGATACTACTACTCACTGTGAAATTGTGATGCAAACAGATACCCCTATTGAGCTTAACGCCATCAAAAACTATTTACATGATGAATTTGCAATTGAGCACTGCGTAATTGAGTGCTATTAACCTCGGTGTGATTCTACAAGGTGCCTTGTAATTAAAGCTGAACGCATCTTTATTTTAATGCCTTGTGCAACATAACGCAGAAGGCCTGCTAACAATAATCCACTATCGGTACGAGTAAAACATCTATTTTTAACACAACGTTATATTCAAATCCCTACCAGCACCTAAAACACAAATAGAAATGATTATCATTAACCTTGCGTTTACTTTAAATTACTCTTAATATTGCGCCCATCATTAATACACTTAAACCATTCAAACGAAGGACCCGCATGTTTAAAACATCTCTGAGCTTAATAGCATTAATAGTCAGTGGCGCCAGTATTGCAGACGAATCAACGATCCAAAGAAATTTAAATCAAACAGAAATGGAGCACGTTATTGTTTCGGGGAGTCGTGTTTTTGAAAGTATTGATGAGGTCCCTGCTTCCATAACTATTATTAGTCAAAAACAAATAGAAGCACATTTAAAAGTTAATCCAGAATTACAAAGCCTTTTAGCACAAATGGTTCCTGGCCTTGCTCCAGATACTGGAAGCTCAAGTAATTCAGGACAAACTCTACGCGGACGCGCCCCACTGATCATGATTGATGGCGTGCCACAATCAACACCACTGCGTAACGGATCATTAGGCGTAAAAACCTTAGATCCAAGCGCAATAGGTCGAATAGAAGTCATTAAAGGAGCAACGTCGATTTATGGTAACGGCGCATCAGGCGGAATTATTAACTATATTACCAAGCAAGCACAAAGCGATGGCCAAACCCAAGGTGAAATAAGCTTATCGAGTCGTTTTAGTGCGGTAAAACTCGAAGAAAGCGCCGGCGCAAGGGTATCTGCTGCATTGAATGGTCGTGCCGATAAATTTAGCTACTTAGTAACTGCAAGCTATGAAGAAAACGGTGTACAACGCGATTCGCAAGGCGATATTCTCGGTTTACAATATGGTTTATCTGATGCCGTTACACAAAATTACTTCACTAAGCTTGGCTATGACTTTGATGATGAAAAGCAACTCCAATTTAGTTATAACTACTTTAGTTCACAACAAAAAACCGATTTAGGCGATGTTGTTGGTGATATGAGCCTAGGAGAAAAAACCTACGCCATTCATGTGCCGTCAGAATTGCAAAAACAAGGTAAACCCCAAGGGCCAGAAGGCAACGAAAATATAACCTTAAAATACACCGACTACGCACTGCTTGAAAACACACAAATGACGTTAGACCTCTATACGCAAGATATAGAAAATGTGTTTTTCTTCTCTCCAAGCCTTGCCAATCCTGATGAGAATTATCAAGGTGGTCAATCCGTTATAAGTTCAGAAAAAAAAGGCGCCAGAGCAACTTTTAATACCCAGGTTGACTTTGACTCAGTTGAAGCGTCATTTATTTACGGAATTGATGCATTAAATGATGTGACTGCACAACCGCTAGTTGATGGCCGGGTTTGGGTGCCAGAAATGGACATGAAAAGTGTCGCGGGCTTTTTACAAACTAAGTGGGTTATTGCTAATGACTTAATAATAAAGGCCGGTGTACGCAAAGAAAATATCGACCTTAGCGTAGACGATTATCGCACGCTTAAATTATGTAAAACAGCCACGCAATGCTCTGTGCCAATTAGCGTAAAAGGCGACACAGTTGATTACAATGCTACAACCTATAACGTGGGCATCAAATACAATCTAGATGAAAGATTCAGCCCCTTTTTAAACTACTCACAGGGATCTGATATATCTGATATTGGCCGCCTACTTCGCTCTGCTACAGTAAATGATATAGGCCTTATTCAAACACAAGCTTCAATTATCGATAATTATGAAATTGGTTTTAACTCTCAATTTGATGCAGTTCGTTTAGAAGTCGCAGCATATCGAAGCACCTCTGAGCTTGGCACTACAAACAAATTTAATGAAGTAACGGGTGTTTATGAACCGGTTAGAGCACCTCAAAAAATTTGGGGTTATGAAGCCTTAGTAGACTACACCATAAACCCATCTCTTAAATTACTGGCAACGTATAGTTATGTAGAAGGTAAAAATACTGAAGCAGATATATATTTAGGCTCTAAGCAAATCAGTCCACCAAAAGCCACAGCCAACCTTAACTGGCAACCTACGGACACCCTGTCACTAACATTAAGTTACTTGTATGTGGGTGATAGAAAACGCTTTGCTCCTAATGATAATGGTAAATATGTTGGCGATCAGGGGCCTGTCGATAACTACACGGTTTTTAATTTAAGCGGTCAGTATCAGTTTGCAGACAACTGGCAAGGTTTTATCGGGATAGAAAACCTATTTAATCAAGACTACTTCCCTGCCCGTGCGCAATCTTACACCTATGGTGGATACAACATTAAAGGTTTAGGTACAACGGCCACAGTGGGTGTTACTTATCAATTTTGATCACTTACGCGTTCATACTTTTACGGTATGAACGCGCTTATACCCTCAACTAACTTGCTGATCTAAAATACAAATAACAACTTGTCCATTTATTAACCAGCAATGCAAACTTAAACGAGAATCAAACTCAATATTAACCATATGATTTATAAGTAAATTACTTGCAATTCTGTGCCTATATACTAGACTAGCCACAATTAGAATTTTTAGGATAAGCGCTATGAAAGGTAATCAAAAAGTAATCGACGCCTTCAATACATTGTTAGCTAACGAATTAGCTGCTATTGACCAGTATTTTATTCATTCTCGTATGTACGACGATTGGGGCTTAAACAAACTTTATGAGCGTCTTAACCATGAAATGGAAGAAGAAAAAGATCACGCTGATTGGCTAATCAAGCGTATTCTTTTTTTAGAAGGCGTACCAAACATGACTAAACGTCGTGATCTGTTAATTGGTGACGATGTAAAAAGCATGATGCAAAACGACTTAACCTTAGAACTTGAAGTGGTTGAGTGTGTTAAAGAGGTTATTGCTATCTGTGAACAACAGCAAGATTATCAATCTCGTGAAATTTTAGAAAAGCTATTATTTGATACCGAAGAAGATCACGTTTACTGGTTAGAGCAACAACTGGGTCTGATTGACAAAATTGGCACTCAAAACTATCACCAAGCTCAAATGGGCGAATAAGGACTTATATTATGAAAGGCGATAAAGACGTTATTGCAGCACTAAATAAAGTACTTGCTAATGAGCTTGTGGGTATTAACCAATACTTTTTACATGCACGCATGTTTAAAGATTTTGGTTTTAGTAAACTAGACAAAGCTGATTACAAAGTATCGATACAAAAAATGAAAAACGCCGATCGTTTAATTGAGCGTATTTTATTTTTAGAAGGCCTGCCTAACCTTCAAGATTTAGGACGCTTACGCATTGGTGAAAACAGCGAAGAAATGATTGCCGCTAACATGAGCTTTGAACTTGATACAGTAGATGAGCTACGTGCTGCGATTAAACTAGCTGAAAGTAAAAAAGATTACATTAGCCGTGAAGCGCTCGATAACATTTTAAATGAGCAAGAAGAGCAAATTGATTGGCTAGAAACACAGCAACTGCTGATCAAAAACACTGGGCTTGAAAACTACTTACAATCGCAATTGTAGGTTAAAGTTATAAATACAAAAAAAGCAGCTAAGGCTGCTTTTTTTATGTTTAATTTTTTAAATGTTATACCAATTCGTTTAGATAGGGCCTACTTTTATAAATTACTATTAAGCCACTTGATCGGTTATATCTGCAATTTGAATCAGTTTACGATTGAGGATCTTTTTAGTACAGCAACAACACTTACCGCATTGGCTGCCCACTTTAAGCTCTTTAGTTAGCTCGCGCATGGTAGTAGCACCATCGTCGATGGTTTGCTCAATTTTTTTATCGGTCACACCGTGACAAAGACAAACATACATGAATACAAACAACTCTCAATTTTATTTAGTGGGTTTATATTAATCTAAACGAAAATAGTTATCAATTGGTTTTTTATAAAATTTGAATTTTTTGCATTTTTTTGGCCAACGCCACTTAAGTTGAGAATTCGCGGCAGGTTGAGAATTGTTTGAATTTCATTCGAAGTATGGCACTTAAATTGAGATTTATTAACTAAAGTCTCGCCTTAAATTTAAGTAGGTTTAGTTAAATAGTTGAATGATTTAAATTAATTTCATTAAGGCTGAAGAAACCTTAATGTATAAATACAAAATTAGTGCATGGACTCTGTACGGTTTGTGAAATAAGCAGACATTCACATAAAAATCGCTTATGTCCCACATATTTTAACTTAAAGACTTTTTTACGCTTTCTGTAGTAAGTTATTAACTAGTCGTTGATAACTTGCAACGGAGCTGTAGCTTCATATATTAGCTGACTATCTAGGTAAAACACCATGTAAGTAAGAACAAGGTGTTTTTATGAGGCATAAAGTCCGTAGAGTAGAGCTACTTAAAAATACTTAACAATGCTAAATCAGATCTTAAGTGCTGCACCCAAATGTAGTTTATATCGCTCCATATCGACTTTTACTTGGGGATTTTTCATAACATCGCTGCAAATAAAAGTTTCTAGTGGCTTCATTCCTAAAAACTGATTTGCTTTATGCACGGGTAAATACACACCATCTACCCCAGTCCCCTCAAAAAACTGCTCACTATCGATGAACGCATCTATTGGGGCATTCCACGTGACAGAAAGCATGTACTTTTTACCGTGAAGTAAACCTCCAGATCCATACTGCTTTGAAATATCACCTCTAGACCTACCGTCGCTTTCATACAACTTCCCGTGCCCTTTGGTAAACACCTCATCCATGTACTTTTTCACAGTCCAAGGAGGCCCCATCCACCATGCGGGCATCTGAAAGATTACCAAGTCAGCCCACAGCCATTTAGAAATTTCTTCATCGACATCATATCCCTTATCAATAGTCGTGTTACGAACATTACAGTTACTTTGTTCAAAGAAGTTTTCAGCAAAGGCTGTGAGCGAATTGTTAAGCTCACCTTGAGAGTGAGCGAAACATTTACCGCCATTTAAAATTAAGATATTTTTCACTATGTACTACTACCCATTCTTTCTTGAAATTCACTTAAAAACCTTTAATTGATAAGTGTCTGAAATTAAATATCTATTTGATGCCTTTTAATTCAGTCAGAATCTCTTTGCCCACTTTACGAGCTGATTGCGGGTTTTGACCAGTAATAACTCGCCTATCATTCACAACGTTTACCGTCCATGCAGCACCATAAATGTGCTTTGCACCTTTAGACATTAATGTATCCTGTAGTGAGAAAGGAACAACTTCTGTTAGCCCTACATTTGACTCTTCCTCGTTAGTAAATGCAGCTAATTTTTTTCCTTTAACGAGGTATTGTCCGTTACTAAGCTTGACGTCTGTAAGAGCCGCTGGGCCATGACAAATCGCGCTTACAATACCGCCTCGCTCATATATTGAAACAGTTAATTTATTGATAAGTTCATTGTTCGAGAAGTCCCACATAGTTCCGTGACCGCCTGCATAAACTACTGCTTGATAATCTTTACTGTTTACATCTTCAATCGCTTTTGTATTTATAATTGAAGCCATGAGCTTTTTATCATTTATAAACCTAGCATTATCTTCATCTGAAAAATCTAGACTTTTAGGGTCTATTGGGGCCATTCCACCTTCAATGCTAGCAACATCAACTTCAAAGCCTGCATCAGCAAGGACGTAATAAGGATGTGTTAACTCACCTAACCAAAAACCTGTTTTCATATCTAACGAACCCATTTTATTGTGGCTAGTCAGTACGAAAAGGATTTTATCCGCAGCAAAACTTGGAGCCGCGAAAACTAGTGTCATGAATAATAATAGAAATTTCATACTATCTTTCTCATATAAATTAAACCAACCGATTCGTTGGTTACTTGTTAAATACGCTACCAACTTTCATTGTTAGGCGTTGAAGCCCAAGTCTCAGTTTTTGGTAGCAGCTCACCTGCTTGTAACAACTCGACGAAAATATTATCCGCAGAGCGTATAAAAGCCATTTGACCGTCTCGAGGAGATCGATTTACTTCAATGCCTAGTTCCTGTAAATGAGTGTATGTCTCGTATATATTTTCAACTCTGTAAGCTATATGACCGAAGTTTTCCTGTATTTTGATACTCAGCTCCCATTTATAAGTAAGTTCAATTTGAGCGCTTTCATCACCTTGTGCGGCTAAAAGATAAGAGAAAACTTTGCTTCAAAGTAGTCTTTCCTTTTTAGAACTTTCAACCCTAGACCCTCATAGTAAAATCTTAGTGATGCTTTAATATCTGATATACAAAGCATTGTGCGAAGATATTTTATTTATCACAAGCCTTAAAACACACGAGCTGTTTTAATATCGACTGATAGCACTCTACCTTCTAAAGACTTTTGTAATTGAAGATAATGCGGCAGTGTCTTATGTTGCTCTAAAGTATCTATGTCACGCCACATTTCAATTAATGTGATTCTTTGTGACCCATTAACATCAGGGAAAACATCATAACGCTCGCATCCACTTTCAAAAATACTGTCACTCGCACATTCATAAATTGCATTTAATACGGTGCTGTAATGTTGTGTTTCACATAGAATATCCACAACAATCATTACTTCATTATCCATTTTTAACCTTTATCTTGGTTTATAAGGCTGCTTACACAGCCTTTAATTAAATAACAGAAATTTAACGCTCGATTACGATTTTACCTGTGGCTAACCCTGACTCTAGACGAGTGTGAGCATCTTTAACTCCTTGTAAAGTTAAAGGGAAAACACTATCGATAAGAGGTTTAACTTGACCATTATCCACAAGCCCAGCAAGTCGGCGTAAAATGTCACCGTGAGTCTCTCTATCGATGTTATGAATAATTGAAATCGCCATAAATACTAGGTCTAACCTTAGAGCCTTAAAGTGCATTTCAGTTAAGTTATAATCAGCATAACCAATTGTAGAGATAACATGCCCCTTCAGTTTTGCAGCGATTAATGAGTTTTGTAAAACGGGCCCGCCCACTGTATCAAATACCGTATCGAAGCCTTGATCATTGGTTAGTCGTTCAACATATTCCTTTGGCTCTTCTGTAGGGAATAGTACCGTTTCATCTGCGCCTAGTTGTTTTGCAATTTCTGCGCGAGCTTCATCTGCAACAGTCGTTGTAACATGTGCACCTAGTGCTTTTGCAAGCTGAAGACCAATGTGGCCTACGCCACCCGTACCACCATGAACCAACACTCTATCGCTTGGCTGGATTTCAGCTCGACCAATAATTGCTTCCCATGCTGTAATTGCTACTAAAGGCAAGCTAGCCGACTCACCAAAGCTAAGCGTTTTAGGTTTATGTGCTAATAATACAGCGTCAGCTTCAACCTTATCTGCAAGAGTACCCGGAATGCCAACGATACCGCCGACACAACCGTATACTTCATCACCAATTTTAAAGTTAGTCACACCTTCACCTACTTCACTGATTACGCCCGATACATCCATGTGAAGGATTGCTGGATAAGTCATACCAGCAGTGCCTTCACTGCCTTGACGGATTTTAGTATCAACAGGGTTAACACTTGTCGCTTTTACATCGATTACGACGTGACCGCGTTTTGGTTTTGGCGCATCAACTTCGATTTCATGTAAAACATTAACGTCACCATGACCATTAATAGCTATTGCTTTCATAATAATTTCCTCTTTGTTATTGACGAAAGTGATGTTATCAACATAATTAACAACCAAAAACACACTAAAAGTTTAATGATTAATTCCAAAAGGTTGATAATTTGATTGATTCAATAGAAGAACTAAAGATATTCAGTACAATTTTTGAACTCAAATCTATTCGAATGGCTGCTGATGCTCACAACCTAACGGCTGCAGCAGTGAGTAAAAGGTTGATAGCGCTCGAAAACAGACTGAGTGCTAAATTATTTTATAGAACAACACGGACCCTTAGTCCGACATTTACGGGTGAGAAGCTATATAACCATGCGCAAAGACTTTTAAGTATTAGCGATGAGATTGAACATGACCTCGACCCAACTAATACGTTAAAAGGAAAAATAAAAATAACTGCGTCAGCTTCTTTTACACAAAGCTATCTATTACCTGTGATTAGCAGCTTTTTAGAAAGTTACCCGCAGGTTAATATTGAAATCATTTCTACAGATAGTTTAGTTAATTTAACTGAACAAGGTGTTGATTTGGCGATTAGACATGGCCCTTCGCGAGATTCATCATTAATTGGTCAAAAGCTATCTGATACAAAGAGAGTATTATGTGCAACGCCGAGTTATTTAGAAAAAGAAGGAGTACCACAATCACCTGAATATTTAACTGATCATAGTTTATTAACCGTTGGGAATGAAACTAACTGGTCATTCATTAGAGAAAGTGAACGAAAAACAGTTAAATTAAACCCCAGCTTTTCTTCTAGCTTAGGGGATAGCGTTTTGGGTATGGTGGAATTAGATCATGGTATTGCACTCTTGTCAGATTGGCATATTAAAGAAGGTGTTGAAAAAGGGCGCTTAAAGGTTATTTTAGAAGATTGGGAATGTGACCCATCAATTTCAATTAACCTATTATATCCGTCTAGGAAAAACCAATCGATGATAGTTAGAAACTTCATTGACCACTTGAAAGAATGGATAAAAAGCAATCCGCTTTCAAAATAGACTTAACTTGTTGGGGTGTTCACTACTGTTAACTTTTTAGGGTAGTAGCCAGCGTCACTTAAATTGAGATTTATTAACTAAAGTCTCGCCTTAAATTTAAGTAGGTTTAATAGTTTAATTAACAATATTAATTACAACAAGCCTGAAGAAGCCTTAATGTATCAATATAGAATTAGTGAGTGGGCTATTTCCGTTTTGTGCCATGAGCAGACATTGGTAACGCCCTCCATAGTCTCTTGTTAGGCATTAGTGATAACAAACTCGTGGTAGCCTTCTGTTTCAGGAGGGTCAACTTTATCAACACGCATAACATTTAATTTAGCAAACAAACTATTCCAAAATTTTAACGCTAAACTATCGTTTAAGTGGACTGCTACATGCCACTGATTTGTTTCAACAGGCATCAAATTTTGAATAACAAATTTGGCAATGCCTTGTTTTCGGTATTTGGGTAGAATAAAAATATCAGCCAACTCAGGTATTTCTTTGCCAACGATCTCAGTTGGTTCTACGGTAGCAAAACCAGCAATTTGGTTAGAAACGAGTACAAGATAAATACTGCAGTCTTCCTCACCACGAACTACACATTCTAAATACTCTTCATCAATATCATAGCAACCATCTAAACCAATATCTTCTAAGTCAAATATACTTTGATGGTATTGATAAAACTGCCACAACATTTTTATTGCAGCGATATCAGTTGATTCAGCTTTTCGTATTGTAGTGTCCATTTTATACCTATTTCCTTATGTGTGCTCCGGCATTAGCTTTCACTAAAGGGATGAAGATTCGCCAGTAGCTATCTTTAAAAAATATCATGTTATTAAACGAAAACTACTCGAAAATAACAACAAAATAAATTTTAAGAATGGATTGAAAAAAACGCCAATAAGCTAATAGTCATACGGATAAAGTTTCACGTCAAACAGAGAAACTCGACTGACTGCTTATCGCCAAACAGCCGAGGTTCGGCTCAGTGCCAATTTCAATCATGCGGTATACCTTCCCTCTGCCTCAAAACGCTTTAGGGTAAATACTTTATAGGTGTCTTTGAGCTAATTTATACGTTCACTCCTTTTAGAAAGGCAGTAGTTTTGTGTCACAATGCAACCATTAAGCTAAAAGCTTATTGCCATGAGGTAGTTAACTATCCCCTGACGGATGAGTGTCATAGGATAGTTATTAAATCAGCTATATAATTATTTAGTTGCTTTTGTTGGTAACTTTGTTGAGAAAAGCCCAGCCAGTGTAATAAATACAAACGATATCGCTAAACAAGCCGCTAACCCATATAGCTGGAAAATCCAGCCTGACAATACTGTACCAATCAAACGCCCCATCGCATTAGCCATATAGTAAAAGCCAACATCGAGGGAAACACCGTCGGCATCTGCCATGCTAACAATTAAATAACTGTGCAGCGATGAATTAATGGCGAACAGTACACCAAACAACATTAAACCAGCAATAAGCACTGTTTTTACTTGCCAATTAAAATACAGGGATAAAGCGATACCTAATGTAACCAGTGCCAGTGAACTCGCCCATTTGGTTGTTTCTATAGCAGGCGAGAACCCTTCTTTGAGATTCATTACCTTAGGTGCGATAGATTGTACGAAACCGTAGCCAATCACCCATAGTGCCAAGAAGCCGCCTACCGTCCAATGATCCCAATTAAAGGCTTGCGATAAAAATACGGGCAGTGCAATCACAAACCAGACATCACGTGCACCAAACAAGAATAGTCGTGCAGCCGACAAAAGGTTAATTGAACGACTTTTTGAGAATATATCGGTGAACTTAGGTTTGCTCTTCGCTTTTCCTAAATCACTTTTTAAAGCGTAAAGGCTGTAACACCATACAAGTGCTAAACCACCCGTCATCAACAGCATTGCACCTTTAAACGATAATAAGGTTAACAGTAAACCACCCAAGAAAAAGCCAACGCCTTTTAATGCATTTTTGGAGCCTGTTAATATAGCTACCCATTTGAAAAGCGTGCCTTCTTGCCCATCGGTAACCAACGACTTGATAGCACTTTTAGCGCTCATTTTATTTAAGTCTTTGGCAATACCAGAAAGCGCTTGGGCAATCATCACATATACAACTGTTAACCATTCAGAGGGAACAGCTAGCATGAGCAAGGCAACAATTTGAATAGCCAAACCAATGTTCATGGTTTTATTTAGCCCTAAACGAGCACCTAAGAAACCGCCAATCAAGTTGGTTACAACGCCAAAGATTTCATAAAACAAAAACAGCATAGCAATACCAAGCGGGCTATAACCTAACGCGTGGAAATGAAGCACTACCAACATGCGTAGTGCACCATCGGTTAAGGTAAATGCCCAATAATTACCTGTAACAACAAGGTATTGCTTAATATCGTCTGATAATGATGCCAAGCGCTTCATAGTGTTACATTACCCTTTAAATTGATAAAGCGACTTTACGAGCAAGCTCAGCCGTTCTGTTGGCGTATCCCCACTCGTTGTCATACCATGTGTACAGCTTCAACTGAGTGCCGTTAACGACCATCGTTGACAGTGCATCAACAATGCTAGAACGCGGGTCAGTTTTATAATCGATAGATACTAGCGGCTTTTCTTCATAGCCCAAAATACCTTTTAACTCGCCTTCAGCCGCTTCTTTCATCCAAGCATTAATTTCAGCTTCCGTTGTTGCACGCTCAACTTCAAATACACAATCAGTTATTGATGCATTTGCTAGTGGTACGCGAACGGCGTGACCATTTAGTTTGCCTTTTAATTCAGGGAAAATATGGGTAATAGCCGTTGCAGAGCCCGTAGTGGTAGGGATTAGGCTCATGCCACAGGCACGCGCTCTGCGTAAATCTTTGTGCGGAGCATCTAAAATGGTTTGAGTATTGGTAATATCATGGATAGTCGTCATCGAGCCGTGTTTAATGCCGATTTTATCCTGTAATACTTTTATCACTGGTGCTAAGCAATTGGTGGTGCAAGATGCTGCTGTCACAATGGCATGTTGTTCAGCATTATAAAGGTGGTCGTTAACCCCCATCACCACATTGAGTACGCCTTCTTCTTTCACTGGTGCAGTGACCACCACCTTCTTAACACCTTGATCTAAGTAGGCTTGCAGCAGATCGGTTTTTTTCATTTTACCTGATGCTTCAATGACGACATCACATTCAGACCAATCCGTATCGTTAATTGCTTGATTTTGAGTGACCCGAATAGCTTGACCGTTGATTATCACATTATTGTCATCATTAGATACATCATGTGACCAAGTGCCATGCACTGAATCGTATTTTAATAGGTGTGCCAGTGTTTCTGCGTTGCCAGCAGGATCGTTGATTTGCACAAACTCAATATTTTGCCAACCAAAGGCTGCTCTAAGCGTTAATCGGCCCATGCGGCCAAAACCGTTAATACCAATTTTAATTGTCATGGTTAAACTCCTACTTTTTGATATTCATTAAAAAATGAAAGTTGCACAGGATTAGAAAGCGCCTTGGGGCGTACTTTCTGTACTTGGTTAATAATGCTTGTCTTGTTGTAACCTAACTCATACATCAGTATGCCAATCACTAAGCCCGTGCGACCTGAACCGCCTTTACAGTGCACAGCTATCGTGCCCTGATTACGCAAAATAGCTAACACGTCATCAAGGTGAGATTTGAACGCCGTTGCAAAGTCATTATTAGGCGCATCATCATCTAAAATAGGTAACTGAAACCATTTTATGCCTTGTTCGTTACAAACTTGAGGAAGTGTTTCGGCCTCGTTTTTCTTTATTTCTGCGTCATACATCAGAGTAACAATCGCTTGTGCTCCCGCATCTTTTAGTTGCTTTACCGATGTTGTTAAATCAACCTCTTTCGTTCCTGGGCATGGCGTAAATATAAAACTAGCGCCATTATCAAGTGTCAGTTTGTCATAAGGGTGCATTTGCATAAGAATCCTCTTAATTATTCGTTAAACCAATGTTTTGTTCTGTTTACAATCGCTACGAGAGATAGCATCACAGGCACCTCTACAAGTACACCAACCACGGTTGCTAGCGCTGCACCTGAATGCAAGCCAAAAAGAGAAATCGCTACAGCTACAGCCAACTCAAAGAAATTTGATGTACCAATTAAGCACGATGGAGCTGCAATGTTATGTTTAAGCTTGATTTTTAGCGCAATAAAATAGGCAATGATGAAAATGCCATACGTTTGAATAACCAGCGGAATAGCGATTAACAAAATATTGAGTGGTTGGTCTAAAATAGTGTTAGCTTGAAAGCCGAACAACAGCATAACTGTGGCTAATAAACCAATGACAGAAAATGGTTTTAACTTTTCTAACAAGGCTGTAATAGTTGTTTCATCGCGACCTGAGGCATTTAAGTGCTTTCTGGTCAATATCCCTGCAATTAAAGGCAGTAATACGTACAACACAACCGAGGTGAACAAAGTTCCCCACGGCACATGAATATCCGATACCCCCAGCAGTAATCCGGCAAGTGGGGCGAATGCAAAAATCATGATAATGTCGTTAACCGACACTTGAACTAACGTGTAGTTTGCATCACCTTTAGTTAATTGCGACCAGACAAATACCATTGCCGTACATGGCGCTACGCCAAGTAAAATCATTCCTGCGATATATTCTTGTGCAGTTTCTGGTGAAACAAAATCTGCAAACAATCCTTCAAAGAAAAGCCAACCCAATGCAGCCATAGAAAATGGTTTGATAAGCCAGTTAATCACTAAAGTTAACACCAGTCCTTGTGGATTTTTACCCACCTCTTTAATTGTTGAGAAATCTATTTGTACCATCATGGGGTAGATCATTACCCAAATGAAGATGGCAACGACGATATTAACATGCGCCACTTCGAGCTCTGCGATTGCTTCAAAAAGCGGCGGGTAAATAACCCCTAATGAGACACCAGCAGCAATTGATATAGCGACCCAAACAGATAAATAGCGTTCAAAAATTCCCATAATAATACTCCCTAGTTACAGCAGCTTGCTACACGCGTGGGACGATCACCCATCGCATTTAATCTGGCTAGCTCTTGTTCAATGAAAATGGGATCATTCACTACCGTTGATGTAATAGTTTGCTTCATCCACTCTGGTAGTGTTGGATTGATCGAATAAAAAACCCATTGCTGGTGTTTTCTATCGGATAAAATGCCCGTTTTTCTAAGTTGTGCTAAGTGACGAGAAACTTTAGGTTGGCTCTCTTCACTCAAAGCAGTCATTAGCTCACAAACACATGCTTCACCTTCAACAGCAATAATTAATAGACTCTTCAAACGAATATCATCAGCTAGCGCTTTGTAAAAAGTAGTTGGTGTGATTGGCGCTAGTTTTTGCTTTTCTTTTGTTAGCAAAAACATTTTGAGCCGTTCATTTAGCTCTTGTAGTGTTTTTTCAAACGGATTGGCTTCTTTGCGGGAACGAGGTTCAGGAAAATCCCACGCAAGGCAATTGGTGCCATTAACTCGACTATCGCACTCTTTTGCCGCTTTATCACACAGGGTAATAACAAAATCAAAATGGATATTGCTAACTTCATCAAGGTGTTTTGAGCGTAAACCATCGGTACGCAACCCAAAGTGTTCAATAGCTGACAGCGTTCGACTGTCCACATTATTTGGCTCAGTACCAGCGCTGTAAACCTCGTACTCACCTTTACCATGATGTTTTAACAACGCCTCGGCCATGATAGATCTCGCCGAGTTTTCAGTGCACAAAAATAGAACTTTCATAACCACTCGCATAACAAATTTGTTATATAATAAATTTGTTATGCGGAAGGTGCAATAGTAATCGTTGAAAAAGAAATAAATAGGAATATTGTTTGAACGATACTGTCAGTCTTTACTCAATCATTTATTTTCATCACAGTTTAATGAACGCCTTTTTAGAGTTAGTTTTCCATTATTAAATTGATGCTTAGAAACTCTGTTGGGTGGCGTCTTCGGCTTAACCAACCTACCTTTTGACGTAGGTCGAATAAGTGGCGAAGCCATGCGTTCCACAATCACCTTGGCAATGAGAGTCCGCGAAAAATACTAGAATACGAAACACCTGCGGAACGATTTAAGCTGTATGTTGCATAGAATGGTTGAACTCACAGCGCTAAGCGGAACTTCAATCAAAACATAAGAATTATTAAACCTAAATATTTTATTGTAAAAATTCAGTAAAATTTTTTATTCATATTATACTTTTTTATTATTGCTGTAATTTTGGATAACTATGTTAAACAATTATTCTGTGCGTACCCGTTTAGCCGTGCTTGCATTGCTGCCAATTATGATTTTTTTAATTACATCGTTTTTTTCAATAAACACAATGGGAAGGTTAGTAGCAGGGATTGATAGTTTATACGACGACCGTGTCGTACCACTTAAGCAAATTAAGCATGTGTCAGATAATTACGCCGTAAATATTGTTGATTTACTTCACAAGTATCGTGCTGACTCTATTACCAAGTCAGAACTCTTAGCAAATATTAATGATGCTAGAAATACGGCTGATAATGAATGGAAAGCTTACTTGAGCACAAAGCTAACAGTTGAAGAAAAGCGCTTGGTAGATAACGTTGAAAAGAAACTAAAGCCTGTGCTTATGCATTTGAATAATTTAATTGTAAGCATTAATAATGGTGAGTTTTTATCACTACCACAAAATAAATTTGTTTATGAGCTTTACGAACTCTTTGATCCGCTTAGTGCCAGTTACCAGGCTTTAATTGATTTACAACTTAAAGAAGCGAGTGACTTTAGAGTCAAAGCTGATGAAAATTATAAATTAATAAAGTTAATAATGAGTGCCACGATCGCAATATTGATTTTACTATTACTGATTGTTGCCTACTTTATTTACTGCTCGATACAAAATCCATTAATGTCATTACGCGATACCATAACGAATATTGCAACCAATGCCGATTTAACAGCTCGTGCTAAGGTTCAGGGTAAAGACGAAATTGCAGATACCGCATCTAACTTTAATGATATGTTACTTCGGATCCAAGATTTAGTAAAAGATATGGCAGGAGCAACACTAACACTTGCTTCAGCAGCTGAAGAAATGAACTCAATTAGTATTCAAGTAGCCAGTACAGCAACCCAGCAAGAGCAACAATCAGCTATGATTGCAACTGCAATTACCCAAATGAGTAGTGCAATAGAGCAAGTTGCTCAAAACGCTCAAGTAACCTCTGACAAAGCAACAAATGCCGACATAAAGGCAGGTCAAGGACAACAAGCTGTTGCTGATAATATCGAGTCAATAAATACGCTTTCAACTTTGGTTAATACAAATACGCAGCTTATTGCAGACCTAAATACTCAAACCAATGATATAAACCAAGTTGTGATGATGATTCAAGGTGTGGCTGAGCAAACAAACTTGTTAGCTTTAAATGCAGCCATTGAAGCAGCAAGAGCTGGAGACTCTGGTCGTGGATTTGCCGTTGTAGCCGATGAAGTAAGGCAACTTGCCCACAACACTCAAAAAGCAACCGCTAGCATTAATGAAATGATCACAAAACTACAAGGTATGGCTCAGCAAGCAGTTAGTGCTATGAGTAACGCTGAAAGCAGTGCTAAAGAAAGTGTTGACCACGCTAATTTTTCTTCACAGGTGCTCAGCGAAATTAACCAAGAAGTCACCGAAATTGCAGATATGAATACTCAAATATCAACCGCAACTCAGGAGCAAAAAATGGTCGCAAATGAGCTAAGCAGCAATATTAATGAATTTAGTTCTAGTATTACTTCGGTTAGCGAAAGCTCACAACAAAATGCTCAAGCATCGCAAGAACTCGCACAGCTTGCGGCAATGCTACAAGGACAAGTTAATGTATTTAAAGTTTAGGTGCTTTAATTTTGAGGCATATTAGCGCTTATACTTTAAATAAAAACCTTATATGCCATCATTTAAATGATTAAATGATGGCATATTGGTTATTTTAAGCGCGAGTTTGATTAGATAATATACTTATCCAATCATGGGGGTTTGAGAGTATAAACTGATACGAACTGCCATCTTGCGTGAAAACCTCTATCGCATCAGCTGTTATTGGCACAAGGCCTGCGCCCTTGCCTTTACATTCAACCACTTTTAAAATTGTATCGCGGGCAATTGTGTATTGTTCTAACCCCAATTTTTCATTAAAAGGTTCAAAATTTAAGTCGGTTTGCGTGATCCAAAACTTTCCGTCCGCTTTCATAACTCCATTTTGAATGGTTGCCATTGTTGATTTAACGATTGTTCCTTGCATATTTTAATCCCTTCACACATGTCTATAATTTCAAATTGCTCAACTTCCATCTGTTTATTATTACAGCTGACTTGATAGCTCAAAGCAAGTTTATTTGTGCACTAACACCACAAAGAGACCTATTAAATTTAAAAGTTACCCGCATATATTTACCTGCTTTAAACTTTGTGGAATAATCGCCCTCCTCTTAGGGGAGTAGCCCGCTCAGTAATGAGTAAACTTATCAACATAATTGCACCTTAAGTGCATGGTAAGTTTGTAATGTTGTAGCAAGCGTTATCGGCGAGACCTAGGTAGACACTATCCTCATGGCGGGAGATAGCTGTTTGCCTTGGTTTAATATTCCCGCCTGAAGATTATATTAATGGATATTTTTTTAACCTCTACCGTCACTGTTGCCCTTGCCGAAATAGGCGATAAAACTCAACTTCTATCGCTATTACTTGCGGCACGTTTTCATAATAAAATAGCGCTTATTTTAGGTATTCTTGCCGCTACTATAATCAATCATGGTTTATCTGCCTGGTTTGGTGATTGGTTAAGTGGTAATTTTGCTGTTGAATACTTACCTTGGGTAGTCAATATAAGCTTTATTGTTGTTGGCTTATGGCTGCTTATTCCCGATAAAGACGAAGACGTTAGCCACAAGTACGATCGTTATGGGGCATTTTTAGTGGCCTTAATCTTATTTTTTATTGCTGAAATTGGCGACAAAACTCAAATAGCGACTGTATTATTGGGTGCACAATATCAATCCGTTTTGTGGGTAACAATTGGTACAACTCTTGGTATGCTGATCGCAAATATACCCGTTATTTATGCCGGTAAGACGTTACTAAAAAGAATTCCATTAAACACAGTAAGAGCTATTGCCGCCACTGTATTTGTATTACTAGGTGTTTATGGCTTAATAACCATGGTGTGATTAAGTAACCTACAACAAAAAACCGCTTACCTAAAGTAGGTAGGCGGTTCAAGGAAGTATAAGCAGTTATCGTAGAATAAAAACGAGCTTCTTTTATGCTCGGTTAATGCAATAGCACCCTTTTGTGTTGGCAATTAACAAAGATGAGTTAAAACCAGCCTGTAAATTGCTTATCACGGTCTCTACAAACCCGCTACCTTGTGAACAAGCCAACCCTTCTGATAAAGGTCCTGCATAAACAAACTCACCATTTTTATCAATTAACACTGCGGCTGGCGTTGCCGGAACCACTGACTTTAGTTGGCTATTGAGTTTAAATGTTTGAACCTCAACGCCCTGATTTTTCGCAAAGCGCTGTAAGGCTGATAAGTGCGGTTTAGCTTGTATGGTACAGCCACAATTATCTTCAGTGATAATAAGTAGTTGCGCACTATCTTTGTTTTGCCAAACAACGTGTTCTTTAAATTGCGAAAACCAGTTACGGCGCTCAAGCATTTTATTCTCATCAAAAGGCTTTAATTGACCAAGTTGAAAATACACTAAGCCCGACACAACAACCACAAACCACACACCAATCAATGTAAAAGTAAAATAGCGCTTATTAGTTAAATTTTGCAATACTTTGCTCTAATACATCGATACTGACATCAATCATTTGTACCTTAGCGGTAAGTTGATCAACAATTTTTCCGTCTTCATATTGGCGTTGACGCATTTGATCTGTGCTTGTTGCAATCTGCTCAGTATTGCCAGCCTGTTCAGCAACTACTTGCGCAACTGAGTCAGAACTTGTGGATACGGCCTGTATTTGCTCGCTCATGGAAGAGATATTCTCTTTCATGGTGGCACTAATTTTCGTAAGATCTACAACAAACTCAACACACTGATTCATGGATTGTGTTGAAGTACGGCTGTTATCCACTAAATCTGTTAATGTAGATGCTATTTTAGCTGTTGTTTTCTGGCTGTTATTCGCTAAAGAACGAACCTCATCTGCAACTACAGCAAAACCACGACCATGCTCACCGGCTCTAGCAGCTTCAATTGCAGCATTTAACGCTAGCAAATTAGTTTGATCAGCTATACCTGATATCTCATTCAATAAGCTTGTAATTACATCTCCAGCAGCCACTAAATGACTTAATTGCTCTTCGGTATTAGTTAATAACGTGAGCAACTCTTTACTCTTACTGTCTGTTTGTAACACTTCTTGTAAAGCAACATGGGCAGAGTCGGTAATGTTGCTCACTTGCTGCTTTAAAATATTGCTTTCTTGCTCAACCAGTTTAAAACCATGAGCAACTTGTGAACCTGAATTAGCTATATCATCAGTTTGTGTATTTCGGTGCTTAGCACTGTCTGCCAGCTCATCATGGACATTTATTAACTCTTGGGAGTTATTTTTTAATGAATCAGATTGCGTTTGCACCTGCTTAATAACATCCGACAAGTATTCTAGTAGCGTGTTAAAACCTACCACTGCACTGCTATCTGTATCATCTGCTCGCATTGAAAGTTTTATTTGATTTGGGTCTTGCATTATTTGCTCTGTGGTATGACTTAACGACAAACCAGCTTGGCGTTCACGCTTTAATGTCACTGCAATAAAGCCAGCAACAAGCGCTTCAACTATGGCATAGGCAGCGTGAATAAGCACAGTTGAAAAAGCTAAACGATCAGGGTCGAAAACATAAAACCCAGTATTTTGCGTTTGTAAATAGTAAAAAGATAAATGATGAATAGCAACAAACACAATAGCCGTAATAAACACTCGCCATTCAACAAACATTATCAGCATGGCTAGGAAAATAAATATTTCGAAATGGACCTCAATAAGCCCATACGCTTGCTGAATATGCAAAAATGAAAACATCATGATTGCAGCAGCAACAACATGAGGTGTAACTTTACTTTCGGGTTGGGTTTTTAATAACCAAATAGGAAGCAAGCACAAGGGCAAGCCGACCAGAAACGCCTCTGTTAGTGTATCGAAATAAAGGCCGATACCAACAGATTCGACAAACAAAAAACAGAATATGATTGTAAACAATCGACTCACACTAGACATAAAAACCTTAATTAATTTTGTAATAAATTAAACACGCTAGTTGTTAGTATAGCCCTTAACAACTGGCAATTTTTTATTTTAAATCAAGCCGAACATTATCAATTAGGTTGATTTAAAATTTTTTAGTGCGCTACTTAACAATTGATAGTATTTGTTTAAAAGTAGACGTCCCTGCTTTTTTTGTCCATTGGAATATTATTGTTTCAGCACATGATATTACTGCTCCTGCTTGACGAAGCTGCTCAACTGCAATGGCTTTGTGCTCTGCATTTCTTGAGGCTATTGCATCTGTAGCAACAGTCACTGCATAACCATGTTGTAGTAAATCTAAACAAGTTTGTAATACACAAACATGCGCCTCTGTACCAGTAACTACTACATGAGGGCGCTGCAATAGCGAAATAGTATCTAAGAACCCCTCTTCGGCGCAGGCACTAAAGCTTATTTTTTCAATATACTGCGCGCTAGGTAAAGCTTGCTTTATTTTCTCATCACTTTCACCTAGCCCTTTTTTATAATGCTCTGTAATTATTGAAGGAATTTGATGAATAGCACTTGCATTTGCAAGTTGTAAAGCACACTCTAGAGTCGTATTAAATGAAGCGATGGCCGGAGCCAGTTTGCTTTGCAAATCGATGACTAAAAGCACGCTGTGCTCTGAGTTAATATTTTCTCTAAAATTCATATGGAGTCCTTTGACTTTTGCTAAACTGACTTTTAACACCCACAAAAAAGCAACAATTAATTCACACCTATGGTGCTTTTTGTAATTTTTAAATTAAACTCATGCTATATTACACCAATACTAAATACCAACCTTGTCGGCCAAAAAGGGTAAGTGCTTTTGAGTAAGTTTTTCTTCGTTGTTTACATATTTTTATTAGTTTGGATGCAACAGAGCTTTGCTTCACAAACTTACTCTGAACAACTACAACGTATTTCTATCAATGAACAACTTTCGCAAAGCTTTGTAGTAAAATCTGTACAAGATGATATTGGTTATGTGTGGGTAGCCACTACACAAGGCCTGTTTCGGTTCGACGGTTACCAGGTTACCCTTTACGAAAGCCCTACAGGTTTAAAAAATAATTATATAGTTAATATCTACAAAGCTAATAACGGTAAATTATTAGTTAGCACACAGCTCGCTGGAAGTTATTTAATTGACCCAAACACATTAAATGCTGAACAAATATATTCAGGTCATTTGAATCAAAATGAAGAAAAATACTCTCCGGTTGTTGCAGTTGCTGAGCAACTTACACATTTTTATTTTTCTATTGATGCGCACGTATATCGGTTTGATAAAAAAACAAAAAAGTTATCTCTTGTCATATCTTTGCCCAATGAAAATATGTTTATCCGTGCGTTGTCACTTTACCAAAACACCTTATATATTGGTTCCGATCAGGGCCTATACACTTATAACTCTGAAAGTAGCGAACGCCAACAAATAAAACTTAACGACACGAAAAAAGTTACTAATGATGGTAACAACGTAAAATTTCTATCTATAGACGAGAAACTTGGATTGTTCGTTGGTACGGTTGAAGGAATGTATCGGATTGCTTTTGATGAAAATAAACATATAGATCCTACAGCATTATCAACACTTATTAGTGATTATAATATTTGGGATTATGTAAACACACCCTATGGCGAATTTATTGCTACAGAAAGTGGTTTATTTGAGTTTGACAGAGCAACCTCAGAGCTCACTCATATTTTAAATTTTAAAGATAGTAGCTACAACATTACTGAAAACACAATCAACGATATTATGTTTGATGAATCTGGTTTGTTGTGGCTTGGTTCAAGAACTCATGGTGTATTAACATGGGCCGCACAAACAAAGAAATTCAAAAAAATCACCCTACCTGAAAATAATATTGTAAATGTTATATATCAAGATACACCGCAACTGCTCTGGATAGGCACTGACGACGGGCTTGTTCGTTATAACTCAAAAACAAAAACGAGTGATTTATTTTTACAATCTAAAGATAAGAAAGCAGCTTATGGTTTATCTGCTATCGGAGATATTTACTCTGCCAAAAGTATAGGCAACAACTACCTTTGGTTAGTGACTTTTTTTGGGCTTGAGCTTTTTAACAAAGAAACAGGCGCATTTGAACAAAACAAATTTATTACCGAGCATAATCTAAACACTGACTATTTATTTGGCCTTGCACAGGTAGCACCCAATACATTTGCTTATATTAATAATGATAACTTCTATATTTTTGACGGTTACTCTGGTGAAAATAGAGTTATAAAAGGTCTAAAAGAGCAAATATCTCCTTTACAGGCATACGCATTTCATACCCCTTCAAAAGCTTACCCCGATGAATTGCTATTAAGTACATCTGACTCGCTTTATCGATATAATGAAGCAACGGGCACTTTAACTACTATTTTTAAATCTAAAACAGCAAAAAATAATCTTTTTCATACCGTAGAAAACTATTACTTAGATTCAAAACGTGAATTACTTTGGTTAGCAACCACACAAGAGGGCTTAATTGCCGTTAACACTAAAACTTACGAGCAAGTTCATACTTTTGATAAAAACAATTCATTAAACACTAACTCTATTTTCGAACTTATTGCTGATGATAATGATTTTTTATGGGTTAGTTCCGATAATGGGCTATATCGACTTAATTTAAATACGTTAAACATAACCACCTATACAATAAAAGACGGTTTAAGCAACAACCACTTTACTGCAATTGCTGCACTAAAATTACAAAATAATGAGCTCGTGTTCGGTAATCGTAGCGGTGTACTGCAGTTTGACCCTTATCAATTTAAAAGTGGCCAAAAAAACACCCAAAGTAAATTAGCGATCACAAATATTAATTTGTTTTCAGAGACGCTCAACTACTCGCCTGAAAAATACCGTAATGAACCGTTAAAACTAAATCATGATGATATGGGGTTGACGGTTAGATTTTCTAATTTTGATTATAACAATATAGGTAAAACCTACTACAAAGTAGAGCTGAATGGTCCGTCATCTTTAAGTTATAACGACTTAAAATCTAATCAGGTGTTTTTTACTAAATTACAACCAGGTGATTATGAGCTATCAGTGTCCACACAACAACGAAATGGGGTTATTACCAGCGAGCCCGTAGTGCTTAAGTTTAGTGTTGCATATGCTCCTTGGCAGTCTCCTATTGCCTACGCATGCTATTTCCTCGCAGTGACCATAATTCTGTTTTTATTTTTTTGGCAATACCGTAGCCGTAAAATGGCGATTGAACGCGCCCACCGTGCAGCTATTCACTCTAAAGCTCAAACTGAATTAGCATTAAAGAGTAACAAGAGTGGCGTTTGGAACTACAGTTTTATAGACAATACTGTTAATACAGCCAGAGGAACTGAATTAGGTTACGAGAATATATCGAAACGTATTGATATAAGCAGACTTTTTAATATTATGCATCCTGATGAGCGCCGCAGAATACAAAGTAAGTGGGATGCATTTATAAAACAAACTCAACCACAAGACTGGCAAGCGACTTACCGATTACGGCACAAAGATGGTCATTGGTTATGGTTTCATGACCTTGGGCAAATTATTTATAATCAAGACAGCAAAAAGCCTGAATATGTATCTGGTATTTTTACTAATATTACCGAGCAGTTAGCAAACGAACAGCAAGCTAAAATACTTGGCGAAGCTTTTAGCCAGATCAATGACTTTTTACTTATTCTAGATGAAAACCTTGTACCTTTCTCAGCTAATAATAGCTTTATGGAGGTATTCTCTGATGATGGTGAAGAGGGAGCTGTTACTACTGAGCTATTTATAAAAGCGATTGGTCAAACTAAATGCAAAGAATTTGCAACCACGTTAAAGGCACTGCAACCCAAAGAAAATTGGCGAACAAATGCCTATGTTAATACTACAAAAGCACA
This sequence comes from Pseudoalteromonas sp. Scap06, assembly GCF_013394165.1. Classification (NCBI taxonomy): domain Bacteria; kingdom Pseudomonadati; phylum Pseudomonadota; class Gammaproteobacteria; order Alteromonadales; family Pseudoalteromonadaceae; genus Pseudoalteromonas; species Pseudoalteromonas sp. Scap06. Next base: position 708,950 of record NZ_CP041331.1, read on the forward strand.
GCAACACCCTATTCATATAAGTGCCACTGCAGTCGCTAATGAAGAAGGTAAAGTTGGTTATTATGTAATTGTAATTACAGACTTAACCGAGCAAAAACGTGCTGAAAATGAGTTACGTTATTTGGCCAACTATGATGCGTTAACCGGGCTACCTAATCGTAGCTTAATGAATCAAAAAATTGAAAATGCCATCACAAAGGCCGCTAAAAACGACTTGCAATGTGCGGTTATATTTATAGATTTAGATAAATTCAAACCTGTGAATGATTCGTTTGGGCATGCAGTAGGCGACAAGTTACTGTGTAACATTACTGAACGAGTTGCCTTATACCTAGGTGACCACGCGACTTTTGGACGCCAAAGTGGTGATGAGTTTTTAGTCTTAATCGAGAACATTACTTCTATGTCTTCTCTGCAACACACGCTTAACGAAATGAGTAATGAGCTCGCAAGCAAAGTTATTATTGAAGACTTTTCTATTAATATATCTGCCAGTATTGGTATTGCCTTATATCCCCATGATGCATGCTCAACTGATGCTTTGATCCGCAATGCAGATATCGCTATGATGCATGCAAAACAAGCAGGTCGAAATGGATTTCAGTTTTTTAATGAAAAAATGAATGAGCAAATTAAACAAAAACTTATTCTTGAAAATGACTTAAAAGATGCCGCAAAAGATAACCAATTATTTAATCATTACCAACCCGTGGTTAATACAAAAGATAAAACAATAAGTGGCGTTGAGTTATTGATGCGTTGGGAAAACCAAGGAAAACTTATCTCTCCGGCTTTATTTATACCGGTGGCAGAAGAAACTGGCCTAATTGATATGCTTACTGAGCAAGCATTGCAACGTGCAATCACAGAGCTTGCGCCTATCCTTAGCGTAAACCCACTGTTTTATATTTCGTTAAATGTATCACCAAAACATATTTTAAAGGCCAATATAACCGAGCGACTGAGCGCTATACTTGAGAAAGCCAGTATTAAACCACAGCAAATACGCCTAGAAATCACAGAAAACACGCTGTTAGAAGATAAGTACAAAGCAGCAAAACAACTTAAAAGCCTTCAAGCTGCAGGGTTTAAACTATTTCTTGATGATTTTGGTACTGGCTATTCATCACTCACTTATTTGAGCCAATTTCCAATTAATGTAATAAAAATTGACCAAAGCTTTGTTAACAGTATTGGCACAGACAAAGGTGACGAGTCGATTATTAAAACTATTTACTCGCTTGCTGAAAACTTAGAGTTATATTGTATTGCTGAAGGGGTAGAGACGCGGGAGCAACTAGACTTTTTAACAAACATAGGTTGCTATAAACTTCAGGGTTACTATTTTGCTCGCCCTATGAGTGCCAGCGATTTAATGAGCCCTGCATGCTTTGAGAAGATTATTGATTTAATCTAAACCTAAAAGCGACTTAACCAAGTCGCTTTTAGGTTAAACTTTTTAATGGATGTGCTTGCATTCATAGCTTTCGATTTGTAGCACACTGTTACGAACATTAAATTTATCTGCAAGTAGTTTGATTACTTTTAAACGACATTCTTCATCATGCTTTTCTATAGTGCAATGTTGCTTTAACACTACGTGAGCACCTACTATCACTTTTTTATTTTTACGAACAACGGTAACGTTATGCACATTTGCAACATGCTCCATACTGGTTATTTCTGTTTCGATATCTTGGACTTCTGGCAACTTTGCTTTATTTGAGCGTAGCCCTTTAATGCAACTAATTATCACCTTAATTCCCGTAAACAGTACAAATGATGCAATTAACATACTCGATAAAATATCAATCACATTCCAGCCTGTAATATAAATAAGAACACCGGCAACAAAAGTGGAAACAGTCGAGATTAAATCAAAAAACGAATGTAAAAATACCGCATACACATTAATACTGGCTTTACGACCTTTATATAATACCCACGCTGCCGCACCATGAAATAAAAAACCGATAGCTGCAATCACCGACATTAAATAACTATTTATGATCAGCTCATGTCCACCTTTGTGGTCCAAAAAGCGCTCAGCTCCCTCAAATAAAATAAGTAAACTGATAGTAAGATATAAAATGCCGTTGATCAGACCGCCGATTAATTCAGCTTTTTGATGGCCGTCGTTATAAGTTTTAGCCAAATGAATAGCAAAGCTTGAGGCAATAAGTGCTATAAATAGTGAGCTGTTATGAACAAATAAGTGACCGGCATCAGCAAGAACAGCCAGTGAATTAGCATAATAAGCACCTATAAGCTGAATCACCATAAACGAACAGGTAATTGCAAGTGCAATTAATAGACGGCGACGGGAGGCGTGATGTGTAGTTATTTCTGTCATGAAATATAAAAGGCCTTTACTGAAAACAAAGTAAGCTAATGAAATAAAGCAAATTAGAAAGTGCGAAATGATATACAGTCACAATTGTAATACGAAGACCAATTAAACGCACTAAAAACTTAGTAAAATGCAAAGAACTGTACTAAATATAAAGAGACATATATTATTAATAATTAAAAGATTTGGCGAGTTCTGCCTGTATAATTGCGGAGAAATCAGTGAGTCATGACTCAGACAAAACAATTTGGCAGGTTTTTAATCTTATTAATTTAGCCGTGATTGTTTATGATGATAAAAACCAAAACTACACATTAAATCAGCATGCCAAAACGTTACTCAAAATAGAGGATGAAAGTGCTGTTAAAAAAGGTGCTTTTAGCAATGTTGTGCTGCGCGACTTTAGTAATGATGAAGTTGTCAGTATTGAGCAATTATTTTCTTCTAATATAACAACCGTTTTATTAGATTCTGAATCCACTTTACAACTGTTAAATATTGATCATTCTATAATTGATGGCTCTATATCTATGCTCACTTTAGAGCAAAATCATACACTCACAGAGCAATACAACTTTGATCATATTATCTCTAAAATCTCTACCAAACTTATTGATATACAAAACGATAATATAGACCAACAAATTAACTTTGCCCTCAAAGCCATTGGCACCGTATTAAAGGCTGACCGTAGTTATTTATTTGAATTTAACACTGACAATGAAACTATCACTAATACTCACGAATGGGTTAATAAGGGTATTGTTGCTTGCAAAGACAGACTGCAAAACATACCAAAGGTTGAACTCCCCTATTTTTTTGAAGTGATGAATGAGAACCATCTATTTCAAGTAAATGATATTGAGCTATTACCTACTAAAGCTGACGCTGAAAAAGCAGAGTTTAAAGAGCAAAGCATTCAGTCGGTTTTATGCATAGGCCTTCGTTTCGATGAGGAACTGGTAGGCTTCATCGGCTGTGATTGCGTTAAAACTAAGCGCAATTGGAGCAAAATTGATTTGATTAGAATAAAGCTCGTAGGTGAAATCATCAATAATGCCCTCAAGAATATTAACTATAAAAAAAAGCTGCAGTTAACCCAACAGCAATTAATTAACGCCAACACTAAGCTCAATAAATTAGCGAATACCGATGCACTTACTGATATTGCAAACCGTCGCTTTTTCGATAGCACTCTCAACAGTGAAATTAAGCGTTGTGCAAGACATAATCAGCCTATTAGTTTGATTATGTGTGACATCGATTTCTTTAAACGCTATAACGATAACTATGGTCACCAAAAAGGTGATGACACATTAAAACAAGTGGCGCGCGCTTTAAAAAGCGTATGTAAACGTGAGGGTGATATAGTAGCTCGGTATGGAGGCGAAGAATTTACAATTATTTTGCCGGCCTCTAATAAAGAACAATGCCAAAAGTTTACTGTACTGATACAGCAAAAAATTAAAGCGTTAAATATTCCCCATGAATTTTCTTCTGTTACTCCTCATATCACAATGAGCTTTGGGTATTTTACCACTTACCCAAACGCTAATACTAATATGCAAACGATAATAAAAAATGCCGACATTGCTTTATACAAAGCTAAAAAAGCAGGCAGAGATCAAATATGTTCTTTTGAATAACGTATATATTAATTTTTAAAAACAAGTTATCGCTTCTATTCCCTGCAACCTTTGATATTTTCTTATCCTAACTAATAATTAAAACAAGTCCCGAATCAAAGCAAAAAGTTGCTCGCACAGTTTGAGCACACTTGGTAGCATAAGTGTATTGTCAAAGGAAGGAAGTTAACATGAGCAATAGCCAACATACATTAGTGGTAGAGGGTGGTGCCATGCGCGGTATTTTTGCAGCTGGCGTGCTAGATGAGTTTTTAGCACAACAATATCAACCTTTTACCAGCTATTTTGGTGTATCTGCTGGAGCAACGAACGTCGCGGCTTATCTATGTAAGCAAGCAACTCGAAACTACAAAGTGATTACTGATTATTCCTGTAGGCCTGAATTTATTAACCTTTCCCGATTTGTTAAAGGCGGCCATTTGTTTGATTTGGACTGGCTTTGGCAAGAGACCATACGTGAAATTCCTTTAAATACCGACGAATTCTCTCAATCCCCTCACGACTTTTATATTGTTGCAACGGCAATCGAGTCTGGGCAAGCTCATTATTTACAAGCAACAGGCAGCGAAATGGTAGAGCAATTAAAAGCCTCTTGCGCTATACCCATAGCTTATCGGGATTATCCAAAAATAAATGGCATGGCCATGACCGATGGTGGCGTTGCCGACTCTATTCCGGTAAAAAAAGCTTATGAAATGGGGGCATCAGAAATAACGGTTATCCTTTCTCAACCTTTAGGCTATCGTAAAAAAGATAACAAAGTACCGTGGTTAACTAAACAACTCTATAAAGATACTCCTGCACTTGCACAGGCCACTATTCAGCGTTCTAAAAACTATAATGACAGTATTGATTTTTTGCATAATGCTCCACCTGATTGTAAAGTAAATATTATCGCACCTCCAATGGGGTTTAAAGTCGGTCGCACCACTAAAAATCGGGCTATACTCAATTCAGGCTATCAAATGGGCATAAGTGAAGCTAAAACCTACTTGAATAACTCTCGATTTGCTAAGGAATGATCATAAGCTATAAAATCAACCTATAAGAAGTATACATTGATATAACCTTTGAATTTACAGCTTACTCCAGCTATTAATTTTTAAACCAACGGGGTAATGTAATAAAGAACGATGTGTTCGCCATCGTATTGCAAAAAACAGATTAAATTTAGGCGTGTTTTTTGCATTAAATTTTGTGTACACACCAAATAAATTAAGGGTTTTTGTGAATTTTCTTCGATGCTTTCATAATATAGTCTCAGATCAGCAGCTAAGCTTTGATCAAAAAATTGCAGACTTACTTGCTTTTGGGCTCGATGTTTTTCAACTCGACTTAGCTATTATCAGCCGTGTAAAAAATGATTCTTACATTGTTTTACATGCCATCACCCCTGACAATTCTCTTGCTATTGGCACTGAGTTTGAGTTAAACGGCACCTATTGCACGCATACCTTGTCGGCCAACTCTGCACTCGCATTTCATAATGCGTCGCAAAGTAGTATTGCAAATCATCCATGCTACATTAACTTCCAATTAGAAGCGTACATTGGTGCGCCTATACGAATAGGCACAGACGTGTTTGGTACCGTTAACTTTTCATCAGCTCAAGAATGCGCTCCTTTTAGCGATGAAGCCTATGATTATATTGAATTATTAGCGCAGTGGTTAGGCTCGGAATTTGCGCGCAATCAGGATAAAGCCAATCTCACTAAAAATAGTGACACTTTATTAAAGCTTGAAAGCGTGGCAAATATAGGTACATGGGAAGTCGACTTAATAGAAAATACTATTTTTTGGAGCCAACAAACTCGGCGCATTCATCAAGCCGAAGAAGGCTTTACTCCTGATATGAATACCGCTATCGAGTTTTATAAAGCAGGAAAAAGCCGCAATAGTATTAATAAAGCGGTAGAAAATGCGGTATCTAAGGGTGAAAAATGGCATTTAGAGCTGGAAATAATTACCGCTAAACAACAAAACATTTGGGTTTCTACCTTTGGTGAGGCCGAGTTTAACAACGGCCAATGTGTGCGGTTATTTGGTACTTTTCAAGATATAACTGAAGCCGTAAAGTTACGCGAAGAGTTAAAACAAAAAAAAGCGCTCGCTGAACAATTACTCAAAGATAGAAGTATGCTGTTTGCAAAAATCAGTCATGAGCTACGCACTCCGCTAAATGGCATTACGGGTATGTTAGCGACACTCATAGATGAACACGATTATGACAAGCGGGCGGAAAAAATTAAAGTCGCCCTTCGAAGTGCTGATATTTTATTGAATATTATTAATGAAGTACTCGATTTTTCAAAAATAAATCATGGTGAATTAAAACTGGAGCCTCATCACTCCCTACTTAAAACGGTATTTACCGATTTGGTTTCTTTGTATTCGGTATTGTTTAGCAATAAAAACATTGAACTACGAGCCACTAACCTCATTCCTAATGATGTTTGGGTATACTGCGACACTTCTCGATTAAGCCAAATTATCTCTAATTTACTGAGTAACGCATTAAAATTTACAGAGCATGGTTCTGTTTCTCTCGATTCACAGTTAGCATTAAATACAAAGCGCCCTTTACTTACAATTAAAATAACCGACACGGGTCGCGGCATGAGTAAAGCATATTTAAACTCATTATTTAAGCCCTTTACCCAAGAGGTTGATGCTAACAACAATAAAGGTGGCACCGGGTTAGGCTTAGCCATAGTTAAAGAGCTCGTTGGTTTTATGAATGGTAAAATTGAGGTAACCAGTGAGGTTAACGTGGGCACGTGTTTTACCTTAACTATCCCAATTGAGCTTGGTAAACAACAAACACAAAAACCTAGCCTTAAATTTATTAATAACCATAGTAATCAGCTCTCGGTTTTGGTGGTTGATGATAACGAAATAAATCGCCTGGTATTAGAATCTGCACTGGATAAATTTAATATAAAATCAGACTTTGCTATTGACGGCCAAGATGCCCTGTTAAAATGCAAACAAAAGCATTTTGACCTTATTTTTATGGATTGCATTATGCCTATCATGGATGGTTTTGAAGCCACCAAGCAACTAAAGGCACAAGGTATCTGTGACTCGCAAGAAACTTATATTGTGGCGTTAACTGCTAATGCATCCTCACAAGATAAACTAAACTGTAAGCAAGCAGGCATGGATATGTTTATAGCCAAACCGTTTAAACTGCCAGCGATAGAAGAAGCAATTACAAATACACTAAAAAGACTGGGCGTAGCCACATTATAACAACGAGTGTCGCCCAGATTAACTAGCACTAAAAACACAAAGGATCATTATGACAAATAAAATCATTGGTATTGTACTTATTGTTATTGGCGTAGCACTTGGTATGTGGGGTTATGATGTTTACGATTCTGCAGCTTCACAAGTTACTCGTGCATTCAATGGCGAAACCCCAGCAGAAGCATGGCTTGGCTTTATTGGTGGCGCAGTTTGTATTTTAGTAGGCCTTACCCGACTTAAATAGCACACAAAAAAGCCGCCTTTGGAGAGGGCGGCTTGGGTGAACAAACAGCTATGGGTGAGAGCTGTTTTATCAAGAGGCTTACGCTAAAACACTATTAAGCAGCATTTTGCTCTGCATCGGGTGTTTGGCGAATTAAATAGTCAAAAGCTCCTAAGCTAGCAGTTGCTCCGGCGCCCATAGCAATAATAATTTGCTTAAATGGCGTATTGGTCGCATCGCCCGCACCGTATATACCCGGTAACGACGTTGCACCTTTTGCATCAATGAGTATTTCACCAAATTGACTAAGCTCAAGGTCACTCTCTTTTAACCATTCGGTGTTTGGTATCAAACCAATTTGTACAAATATACCGGCTAAAGCTAGCTCCTTACTTTCTCCAGAAACACGATCGGTATAATTCAGGCCTATAACTTTGTTACCATCACCGAGTACTTCAGTAGTTTGTGCATTTTTAATAATAGTAATGTTTTTTAAGCTATTAGCTTTACGAATAAGCACTTCGTCAGCACGTAACGTATCGGCAAATTCAAGCACCGTTACATGCTCAACAATGTTGGCTAAATCAATAGCCGCTTCAATACCTGAGTTACCGCCACCTATTACAGCAACAGGTTTGCCTTTAAATAATGGTCCATCGCAATGCGGGCAGTATGCAACGCCATGGCCTTTATATTGCTGCTCGCCAGGTACGTTCATTTCACGCCAGCGTGCACCGGTTGCTAGCACAAGTGATTTAGCTTGTAATACAGCGCCATTTTCTAAAGTAATATCATAGCCATTACTGCCTTTTTGCAGATTTGCAGCGCGTTGGTTGTGCATTACATCAACATCATATTCTTTAACGTGCTCTTCAAGCTGAGCCACCATTTTTGGCCCTTCGGTTGCTTTTACCGAAATAAAGTTTTCAATGGCCAATGTGTCAGCTACTTGGCCACCAAATCGATCGGCAACCACCCCCGTATTTAGCCCTTTACGTGCAGAATAAATAGCTGCCGAAGCACCTGCTGGCCCACCACCGACGACAAGAACATCAAACACTGATTTTTCATTCAATGCTTTGGCTTGGCGCTGTGCACCTTTGCTATCAACTTTATTTAAAATATCGGTTAGGCTCATTGCCCCTTGGCTAAAAGGTTCTCCGTTTAAGTACACAGCGGGTACAGCCAATATATTTCGTTGCTCTACTTCATCTTGAAACAGAGCACCATCAATCATGGTGGCTTTGATATTGCTATTTGTAGCAGCCATTGTATTGAGCGCTTGAACCACTTGCGGGCAGGTTTGGCAGCTCAAACTAATATACACTTCAAAATTGAGTGTTTGCTCAAGTGTTTGTATTTGTTCAATGTCATCTTTGCTTGCTTTACTAGGGTGACCACCCGTATGTAATAGCGCTAACACTAAACTAGTAAATTCATGACCCATAGGTACCCCTGCAAAGGTAATATGGGTGTTTTTTTGTGGCGAATGCACCACCATTGAAGGTCTGCGTGCCGAAGTATCTGGATTGTTACTCACACTAAACTTATCGCTTAGTGATGCTAAATCATTCGCTAAACTTTCTACTTCTGTTGATTTTTTGCTGTCATCCAAGGCGATAAGCAGCTCAACAGGCTGAGTCAGCGATTCAAAATGGCTTTTTAATTGGTTCTTTATGTTGTTGTCTAACATGGCTTAGCCCCTTAAGGAAAAATAAAACAGCAGAACCCCCATGCCATCAGTGCATGTGCGAATTTTAGAAAAGAGTGATGGCGCGGGAGAGTGCCCAGTGAGCCAAGTAGGCTCACTGGTATTAGAGTTATGTACTACTCTAAGTTTAGTGAAGGTAAGGTTTAAATCTTACCAACTAGGTCTAGTGAAGGTGCTAATGTGTCTTCACCTGGCTGCCAAGATGCAGGACATACTTCACCGTCATGAGTGGCAATGTATTGTGCGGCTTGTACTTTACGAACAAGTTCTTTAGCACTTCGACCAATACCTAAATCATGCGTTTCAACAACTTTGATTTCACCCTCTGGGTTCATTACAAATGTACCGCGAAGTGCTAAACCATCATCTTCAATCATTACACCAAAGTTACGTGTAATGCGTCCTGTTGGGTCGCCAATCATTGGGTAAGTAATTTTACCGATAGTGTCTGACGTGTCATGCCAAGCTTTGTGCGTAAAGTGCGTATCTGTTGATACCGAGTAAACCTCTACGCCCATTTCTTGTAGCTGTGCATAATGATCTGCAAGGTCACCTAATTCAGTTGGGCATACAAATGTGAAATCTGCTGGGTAAAAGAAAAAGATAGACCACTTACCTAATACGTCTTTTTCAGTGAGTTCTACAAAGTCACCATTGTGGTAAGCTGTTGCATTGAAAGGTTGTAATTTTGTGTTAATCAATGAAGTGCTCATAGTATTCCTCATTTATGTTTAGTGTATTTAAAAAAGTTAACGCCTTGTGCGTTGGCTTGATTAATACAATAAGGCCATTGAGAAATTAAATAAAATTGATTGTTTAGATTGAAATAATCGCTTTTTAAGATTACTCAAGCTAATAAGCCACAATAATTGAATGCAAGCTATCTTAAAATTAAAAATACTAGTTACACTGAGCACTAAAGGTAGCCATCAGAAAATGAGATTTTCAAATTCATTTTCAGGTAAAGCTTTGCTAAACAAAAATCCTTGCCCTTCTTCACACTCAAGCGAAATAAGTGTATCGAGCTGTGCTTGAGTTTCAATGCCTTCACCAACAATCTTTAAATTAAGTGAGTGTGCTAAATGGGTGATTGCTTTCACAATATCTAGGCTTTGCTTATCATCAACCATATCTTTAACAAATGACTGGTCAATCTTTAATACATCAACAGGAAATAACTTTAAATACGATAAACTCGAATAGCCCGTTCCAAAGTCATCTATCGCTATGCTCAAACCAAGGTTTGAAAGCCCGTTTAATATCCTACTTGTTTCATCAAAATCACTCATTAAAGCGCTTTCTGTCACTTCTAATTCAAGATAACCACTAGGAAGCTCAGTATCCTCAAGTACTTGTGCTACGCTTTCTATAAATTTAGGATCTGTAAATTGTTTAGCAGCAACATTAACAGCAACTTTAATTGGATGGCCTTTATCTAGCCAGCGTTTAGCCGCTCTGCAGCTTTGTTTTAAAACGCTATGACCCAACTTATTAATTAAACCAGTCTCTTCAGCTAATGGAATAAAGTGTAACGGCGATATAAAACCGTCTTCCTCATCTCTTAACCTCACTAACGCCTCAGCACCTATGATTAATTTATTTTTTAAACTAAGCTTGGGCTGAAAGTGAACTTCCAACGTGTCTTTTTCAAGTGCATTTCTCAAAAGCTTATCTATATTTTGACGTTGATGAAACTCATGTTCTAAGTCATCTGAAAAATAACAAAATCTATCTCTACCATGCTCTTTGGCTTTATACATTGCTGCATCAGCATGCGACATCATTAATTCGGCAGAATCAGAATCCGTTGGATTAATACTAATTCCCACGCTTATAGTTAAATTAAACTCTCTTCCATCAACACGAAAAGGTTGATGCATTGCATACAAAATATCAGATGCAACAGCATCAACATGACACGGCGATTTAATACCTGGGAGCAACAATACAAATTCATCCCCGCCAACACGGGCCAAGGTCGTATTTAAATCAACAATAGATTCAAGTCGTTTAGCAACCAGTTTTATGATTTGGTCGCCAATATGGTGTCCCTCTGTATCATTTAAATATTTAAAATGATCAATATCAATTAACATTAACGCCACTAAAAAACCATTACGCACAGATACCTGACAAGCATGCGCAACGCGATCATGTAATAAAATTCGATTGGGTAAATCGGTTAATTGGTCATGGTTTGCTAAATGGCTCATCTTAACAGCCATCGCAATCGACTCGCTCACATCATGAAAAACTATAATCGCGCCAATAATATTCCCCTTTTCATCTCTGATGGGGGAAGCAGAATCCTCAACCCGATGAATTCTGCCATTTAAGCTCGTTAATTGGCAATTAAGCGCCATAGCTACTCTTCGCTGCTCTTTTAAAGCAATAGAAATTGGATTAAGGCTTTTGTGCTTTGTGGTTGCATCCCGTAGTTGCATAACCTCTGAAATATGATTACCAACTGCTTCATGCATTACCCAACCGGTCATCATTTCTGCAATCGGGTTCATAAACGTTATTTTTTCGTCTTTGTCTGTTGCTATAACTGCGTCGCCAATCGAGTTGAGCGTTACGCGCAATCTTTCTGATTCAATAGCAAGTAAACGCTGTGAATGTTTTAGTTGTTGCTCTTGTGTTTTTAGTTTTAGATGATTGCCAACGCGCAAGCGGCATACCTTAAGATCAACGGGCTTTTGTATATAGTCAATCCCACCCAACTCTAAAGACAAATGCTCAAACTTACTCTCATTATGGGAGGTAATAAATATTACTGTTACACCACTAGTTTTGGGATCGTTTTTTAAGCGTTTACACACTTCTAACCCGCTAATATCAGGTAATTCAATATCTAATAAAATAATTTCTGGTAAGAACTGCTGTGCTTTTTCAATGGCGCCAAAACCAGTATCGCTACATATAACTTCTGCAATATCTGATAAAGCTCCCTCTAAAATCATTAAACTAGTGGGTTCATCATCAACAATAAGTACTCGTTGCGCAAAGCTTTGATCTACAGTGGTTAACACAATCACTTCCCATAAAAAATTAAACAAATGCACATAAAGCCTAGCTTAGTTAACCCAAACCTCCACCAATTACCTAAAATATATACTTAAGTATTATATTATTAGCGTCAATCAAAAAGGGTTTGTAGAGTTCTAAATTTGAGATAAATAAATACAAAACAAAACTCTTTATTAAAAGTAAAACTTGATCAATTACCTATAGCTCTCTAAGTTTAGGGTAGCTAAATAATGGCTGGTCTTTAATTGGAGTAGTGGATGCCAATAAATCTTAAGAAAAGGATAATTCGTCAGGTAAGTAATTACACCCTTTTATTCCCAATTTCTTTATCCGCCATAATGACCTTAATTGTTGTAGCCATTATTATTAATGAAGCAAGTTTATCGCGCTCAGTACTTAGCTTTGTAGAGCATGAAATCATAGACAAAAACCAATCTATTAATTCACAAACGCAAGAGGTTATTGAAAACTACCGTCGAGATATTCGTTTTTTACACGCAACCCCTCCAATCAAAGGTTTAGCTAGGGCATCAAATAACAAAGGAGTAGACCCACTAGAAAACACCACCTATGCTCAATGGAAAACTAGGCTTGAAATTATATTTGCAGCGTTTTTAAAAAATAACCCCGATTACGAGCAGCTAAGAATCATCAGTACCAACAAAAAAGGACAAGAACTGGTAAGGGTTGATCGCGTTCAGGGTGCAGTAGAGGTTATAGATTTAAATAGGCTCCAAAATAAAGGAGCGCAAGAGTACTTTACGGCCAGTAGTAACCTCTCTGATGGCGAAATATATATGTCTGAAATTTCGTTGAATAGAGAGTACGGTAAAATAGAGTTTCCTTATCGCCCGATGTTGAGGCTGTCTATGCCAATTTTTGATGAAAATCAAAATAGATTTGGCTTTATCATAATTAACGTGAATGCTAACAACTTATTAACCCTTTTAAAAAACAGTATTAATACACCATTTCAACTCGCTTTAACTGACAGTAACGGCTATTTTTTATCACACCCAAATAAAGATTTCACCTTTGGTAAAGACCTAAATAGTGATATTAGCATCAATAATAATTACACTTTTAACCCCGTTGCTAATAGCTCATTGTCGCTTATAAAACCAAAAAGCAATGCGCAAACAAGTTATTACACCGCAAGAAAAAAAATCACTTTAGCGCTGGGTGAAAAACAAAACTTTTTATCTAGCCACGTTTTAGCGCCTGTTGAGTATATAAAAAATATTGAAATGGAACGTAGAACAAAGCTCTACGCCTTTTTACTTATTTTGGTTATTGTATTAACTATCATTCTCGCATTTTTCAATCGTAGTCTTCGCAAAAGCCAAGAGCTTGCAAATGCGCGCGCACAATCTGAGGCGATTATAACCGGATCATCTGATGCGGTAATTGGCATTACCAATAACGGTATTGTCTCTAGTTGGAATAACGCCGCAACTCTGATGTTTAAACTTGGAGAATTAGAAGCTATTGGAAAATCAATTAATGATTTAAAAATAATAGATCAGCTAAATTTTAACGAGATAATTGAAAAGTTCACTGGTGGTACTCGTCAATTTAAGCAAGACGCTAGTATCAGTAACGGCTCTACTAAACGCTACTTTTCACTCTCTTTATCAGCCATTATCGATCAATTTGGAATGTTTATTGGTATAGCAATAATAGCCAGAGATGTAACCAAAGAGCGCACCATTGAGAATGAAATAATAAAAGTAAATCATGAGCTTGAAAATAAAGTAGCTATTCGCACTAAAGAGCTCAAACAAGCCAGTGAAGTAAAAAGCGCGTTTATTTCTAATATAAGCCATGAAATGCGTACTCCACTTAATGGCATAGTGGGTACTTTAAACTTAATAAAAAAAGAGCCATTAAGTGAAACACAAAAAAACTATTTAGAAATGACCGAAGTAAGTGTGAGTGCTTTATCTGTATTAATAAATGATATTTTGGATTTATCTAAAATAGAAGCCGGTAAACTTGAGTTGAACTTTAAAGAGTTTAATTTAATAAAATTAATCGAAAGCGTTTGTGGCAGTATGGCTGTTAAAGCTCAGGAGAAAGGCCTCGAATTTGTTTTAGATGTTGTGAATTTAAAATGTAAAACGATTACAACTGACCCCCATCGTTTTTCACAAATCCTGACTAACTTAGTAAATAATGCGATTAAATTTACTGAAACTGGGTTTATAAAGGTCACCGCTTATTGCGAGCAAACAAGCAATGATACTGTGACCGTTCACGTAAAAGTTACCGATAGCGGTGTGGGCATTGCACAAGAAAACCAGAACAAATTATTTACCGCCTTTTCCCAAGAAGACAAAAGCGTGGCATCTAAATTTGGTGGAACAGGGCTGGGGCTTTCTATATGCAGACAGCTTTGTAGCCTTCTAGGCGGAGAAATTAGCTTTGAGTCAGAAAAGTCTCTAGGTAGTAGTTTTCACATAAAACTAACACTGAGCAACGCTGATACAACTCATTATAGTTTTGCCCCACGATTAAAAAACAAAAGCTTCGCTATTGTGACTAAAAATAACGAGTTAGCCGACAGCATAAATAATTTAATAGCTGCTTTTTCTGGAAATAGTTTTTCAGCTGAACAATTACAACAATCTCTTGTTTCAGATGATATAAAAAACGTGTCTTTACCTGACTTTATACTTATTGAACAAGACGACACATTGTTAAAACGTTTAGATGAAATGTGGCCAACTATTGCTAATAATCATGTAATTAAAGTTATTTTATTAGCAAATCGCGGTTATCCTCAAATTAAAACAAGACACGTGCAAGCCAGCTTACTTTCTAAACCAATACTTATTTCAGAGTTTTTAAAAACAGTCGCCGATGAACGCAGCCTTGAAGATAAAATAAGTGCTGGTAGCAGTAATATTAATATTAACAAACGCCGTGAATCAGACTCAGTTAAAACTGATAATTCTGACTTTAAAGGGGCACATGTTCTTATCGTTGATGATAACGAAATAAATATAGAAGTAGCCGCGGGTATATTGTCATGTTTATCTTTAGAGATAGATACCGCGTCAAATGGCCAACAAGCAGTAGAAAAACTTGTTAACTCGGTGGCCAATAATCATCAATACCACTGTGTATTTATGGACTGCCAAATGCCTATATTGAATGGTTATGATGCAGCAAAACAAATAAGAGCTGGTGAAGCAGCGCCTCAAAATATTGATATTCCCATAGTCGCTATGACTGCTAATGCAATGATGGGTGAAAGACAAAAATGCCTAGATGCAGGAATGAATGATTACATCACTAAACCAATCTCTGCAGAGGTATTAGTTGCAACGGCTACAAAGTGGTTGTCTTCAACTTTTATAAAAGAAGCTCCATTGGAAAATAATCAGCTTAACGAAATTAATAAACCAGTTTCTGATACTTTGGATAGTCAAAGTTTACCTGATTGGGATAAAGATAACGCGCTATCTCGGTTATTAAATAATGAAGAGCTTCTTATAAAAGTATGTGAATTATACCTTCAGAGTACACCAATTAAGCTAGAAGAACTTGAGGATGCAATAAATAACAATAATTTATCGCAAATATCAAAATTAAGTCATGGCTTGAAAGGCTCATCGGGTGATGTAGGTGCGGCTAACTTGCATAAATTATTTGATGAATTAGAAGTAATGGCCAGTGAAAATGCCATGGGCAGTATGAAGAATAAATTAGAGCTCATTCAAACTAGCTACAAAAAACTCGAATCAACCATTAACAGCTACTTAGAGATACAACCCAGTAGTTAGCATTTTGTGGGTAATAATGAATAAACCACTGAAAATATGTATTGCTAATTAAAGTTAAAAGCGCCTAAAGGCGCTTTTAATTTTTGAGTGTATTGCTAACCAATACCACCAAAAAATATAAAAGCACATAGGATATTTATTCTTACTCGCTATACTGGTCAATTATAACTTTTAAACTATTGAATTCTATAGGCTTGTTTATAGTGTTAGTTATACCCGCTGCCACGTACTCAGGCTCGTCTTTTTCAGTGATGTTTGCAGTAACGGCAATAATGGGCACATCGTGGTAATTGGCTAGTTCCCTAATATATTTAGTTGCCAAAAGCCCGCCCATTACCGGCATTTGAATATCTATCATAATTAAATCAAATTGTTGTTTAGTACATAGCTCAAGCGCTATTTCACCATTATCTGCCATGGTTATATGTTTAATACCCATTGCTTTTAAAAAGCTTTCTAGCACGATTTGATTTACCGGATTATCTTCGGCAATTAATACTTGTATATCTTTATTTTTAATATTTACATCGGGTAATTGTGCTTGCTGTTTTTCAGCCACATTTGATGATGGAGTACTAAGCGTTAACTGAAAATAAAATCTCGAACCCTTATCCAATTCACTTTCTACTTGTAAATTACTGCCCATTAAGTTTAATATTTTACTAGAGATAGTTAATCCAAGCCCTGTACCACCAAAACGACGTGTTGTTGAAGTGTCAGCTTGGGTAAAAGCATCAAATAACGTTTTTATACTATGTTGTGAAATACCTATACCACTATCGATAACGCTAAATAGTAACATCACTTCACTGCAATTTTTCTCTTTTAGAGCAACAGATAATGTTACTGTTCCACACTCTGTAAACTTAAATGCATTCCCCAATAAGTTCATTAGCACTTGTTTTAAACGGGTTTCGTCGCCTTGTACCAAATCAACAGAATCTACTTTTTCTTTTACTATTTTAAACTCTATATTTTTATGGTCGGCTTGCGATTTAAAAATTTGTTCCAGCTCATACAATAAAGCACTTAATTTAAACTCTCTATTTTCTAGTAGCATTTTATCGGCATCAAGCTTACTTAAATCAAGAATGTCATTAAGAATAACCAATAAACTGTTACCTGAAGAGCTAATAACCTCAATCATGCGTTTTTGTTTAGCATCAAGCTCTGTATTACTCACTAGCTGTACCATGCCTAAAATACCGTTCATGGGAGTGCGTATTTCATGGCTCATATTAGCTAAAAACTCAGATTTGATTCGGGATGTTTCTTCGGCCGCTTTTTTTGCTTCAACTAGGCGCTCGTTTAGCACTCTAAATTTATTTGCTGCTTGGGCTAAAAACCCTATTTCGTCTTCACGGTTAATATCAGCTATGTTTGCTGAGAAATCACCATTTAGAAATGATCTAAAACTAACTGTGAGCCTGTTAATCGCTTTAATAATATGAAAGTGAAAAAATAAAGCGAAAAGAATAAATAAGGTAACAGACAAAAATAACGACACTTGAATAACAGTTTGCGCAGCATCAATGCTCTCTTGACTGGTTTTCGAAATATCACTAAGCAACAACAATGCATCTTCTTGCAATTTTTTGGCAAGTGCTGAAAACTCAACCGAATCACCGGCAATAACAATATTACTTAAGGTTAAATAGTTTCTATTAGCTAGAATGGCCTCAGCAAATAAAGACTCGAATTTAGTTGTTAAACTATTTAGTTGCTCGACCTTGTTGTGGCCAATCATTTTGTTTGTAGCGCCACTGTTGGTTAATTGTTTAATTAATTGTAGCCGCTGTTTTACTTGACTACGTTTGGCGTAATCGCGTTGAGTTAAAAACAGGACTGAATTGCGATACAGATGATGCCAATGATCCTTTAGCTGAAACAATAATAAGTCCTTGCCCAGCCTGGCCGTTTCTCCATCCCTGCTTGCTAAGGTAGTTAATGCTAATTCGTAGGTATTTGGTAACTGTTGCTCAATAATTTTAGACTTTTCATCATATCGTTTTTTAAGACTATCGATACTTTTGCCATAATTTAAAACCAATGATTGCATGGCGTTTAATGAGTTTTTAATCTTGTGTTGCTGAATTCGCTGTTGTGCTTCAATTAACCGCGCTTGAATACTTTGCTGAGTGCTTTTTATTTTATCAAAAATAACCTCGCTACCCGACACACCATAAACCGAAATATCTCGTTGAATCTGTAAAATATCTTTGTTAATTTCGAATACAACAACTGACAGCCCATTAATATTCAATACATTTTTACTGGCTTGCTCTATTTTGTCGGTTCGCTCATTAATAACAACGTAAACTATTATTTGTATTAAAATAAAAATAGCCAACGAAGATAATACTTTAATAGATAAAGAACCAATTAACTGTTTCAGCATTCAATTCCCTTATGCGTTTAGTAGTTCAAACCATTTATCTAAACTGTAATCGTAGTTATCCATCACTGTATTCCACACCGCAATATTAGAAAAGCGCTTTTCATAGCTGCCGCCATCGCGAATTTGCCCTGGCATAATTATATTTTTGCCATCGGTACCCGCTAGTGGTTGAGTCGCTTCTTTGCCATCGTACCAATAATCCCATTCGGGGGTGGTAATTATTTCTTTACTACGTTCTGGATTAGAAATGTAATAACCTTGCTTGGAAATAAATGCACCAGGCCAGCCCGATAACCACCAGTTCATGTATTCATAAGCGGCGTCTTTTACATGCCCTACCGTATTAGCAGAGAGACACATCACTCCATGCCATGCTCGATACCCTTCTTTAGGAGATGCATTAACAACGGGTAAACCTTGGGCTCTACATGCAGTCACCCCCGGAGAAAATATACTTTGTATGTGCACACGCTTTTTAAGCATAAACTCAACCGATTGTGGCACCGACGTCCAAAACCCAGAAAAATGCCCTGCTTGCTTTTTATTAATTAAAATTGCAAACAGTTTGTCTATTTCTGCAACACTCATATTGGCAATATTATTAAATGTCATCAGCCCTTGAGCCTGGGCTGCCAATGCGGCATCGAAAATACCTATGGTGGGGGCATTCACCAAACCTACATGACCTTTGTTACTCTCTTCAAGCAACCAGCCCCATGACTCAGTCTCGTAAGCCACACCCTTAGGTATAAAATTAGTGTTATAGCCAAATGAATCCACATTGTGAACATAAGGCATAAAACTTATTTTATCAGTTGCTTGGCTTCCAAGTGAGCCATCTTGTTGAACATATAAAATTTTGTTGGGCGCATCACCTGCGCCCAATTTTGCTGTGGGAACTAACTTACCGGTTTTGGTTAGTGGGTTTATTTCCTGCCAATATTTTAGTCTTTCTACTTCAATTGGTTGAATAGCATTGGCTTGCCACAATATATTAATTGAGTCAGACCATTGTTCATATAAATCAAATGAAGAGGGATCAGCTGCTGCTTTTTGTAAAACGGCCGCACTCCCCATAGGGGTAAATTCAATATTAATACCGAGCTCTTGCATGGCGCGGACTCTAAGCTCTTCTTGTAAAGTTACATGCGTTCCCATGACTCTAAGCGTAACCGGTTTTTTTGCAAACACATACGGCGCTTTAAATGCGACAGCAGAGGTCGCAGCACCGACCGCTAGCGTACTTAAAAATTTACGTCGAGTGACATTGTTAGCCATACTAATCATCCATTTAGTGATTCCCACAATCAGTATAGGTAATAATCGAATAATCACTAACTTAGCGCTTCCAAAAACACTATTTTAATTAAAATGAGTGATCGTCATAAATAACATGGTCGTTTAATCATTGTATAAATTTTATAAGATAACTCTATCTATCCTTGTTACACTAGCAGTGTTGAAATACCTACTCGATTAAGGCGCTTACCCATGGAAAAATTTGTTAATCACATTCAACTAGGCTATTTGGGCTTGCTGCCGTTTTTAGGCTGTGTGGGTTGGCCACTTATGTTTGGCAGTAACAGTGTTAATTTAGAGTTTTTTAGTTTTTACAGCATCGCTATTTTAGCGTTTATGGCAGGTAATTTATGGCATGCAGGGCAACAAAGCTTTGCCGATGCCATTAAAGCTGTGCTGCCGGTAATTCCTATACCGTTTTTATCATTTTTGCCGATTGAGTGGATGCTTGCTTGGTTAGGCGCGAGCTTTTGGTTAGTACTGATTTTCGAAAAAGCGTCGATTCATTGGCAGAGTTACCACAAAGATTACCAAAAAATGCGCTTTGTGCTTACATCTGTGGTGTTTGTGTGTCATATCTTAATTATTGGTATGAGTATTTACCCTAAATAACACGCCATTACTTAACCATTGGTCTGTAATAGGGTAACATCCGCGCACTGTATTGAGAGGACACCCCATGATAGACCAATTGCGCCAACAGCTTACTGACCTTGGTGAGAATTTTGTAGAAAAAAACGCCGCTTTTAAAATAAAAGTGATCCCTTTTTTTTGTGCCATTAGCATAAAAAAAGATCATAAAAGCGAAGGTCGTCTTTCTTTTTATTCAAATCAACTCATTGAAATACTAATGGTTGTGTTGTTTGTATTGTTTGGCTTATCTATATTTGATCCTGACGCAGGATTTACCCATGGTCCTATCCACATTGTTTTTGCTATTTTGATTACCTTTAACCTAATTTTAAAACAGGTTGCTATTGAGGGTTTAAAAACACGTTTAGCTATGTACAGGTTGCATCAAGCACCTCAGCAAAATGATGAGCCCGAAAAACCAAACACATCTTCACGCTAATATGTATTTAAATCCAAACTGGAACATACTTACGGTAGGTGATGGCGATTTATCGTTTTCAAATGCGCTTTATCGTCATATTAAGCCAAAAAAGTTAGTGGCATCCACTTACGACGACCAATCAACTATTGAGCAAAAGTACCCAGACAATGCGCTCAATGCTTTAAAGTCGCAAAAGGTAGAAGTACTTAATAGCTTTGATGTAACCAACCCACAATGTTGGCAAACGCTCGGCCAGCATTTACATAGTTTTGATGTGGTTATTTTTCAATTTCCGCTTATTCCTGCGTTTGTTGGTCGCGATGCATTTGAACACAATACACGCCATACCAGCATGAACGTACTTAACCGCGCATTACTGCATCAATTTATAAAATACGCCAATGAGTTTGCTTTAAATACACAAGGTGCAGGGCTATGTTTCATCACTTCAAAAGATGTTAAACCTTATCGAGAATGGAATATTGAAGGCAGTTTAAATACCCATTTAAACGCACAATATCAGGGACAAATGCCATTTGATATTAGTCTCTTTAATGGTTATAAAATTCGCAATGTTGACCGTGATAAACACGTTAAAGACACCAGCGGCATTACCTATGTATTTAGTGAAAAACCCTTACCTGAACTAGCTAGCTTGTTAACTTTGCCTGCTTACTTATCCGATAATTATTGCTCGCTATGTCGTGTAGGGCCGTTTTTAGCTGACGAGGATAAAAGCAAGCATTTTGCTGCTAAAAAACACCTGCAAATGATCAAACTAGAGCAAGACTGGCAGCAATGGTTAACAGCGTTTTATAAGTCAAGCTAGCTTAATTAAGTCAGCTGCTTTTTCGGCAATGGCTATCACACCGGCATTGGTGTTGCCGGTAATTATATGCGGCATAATTGAGGCATCAACCACACGCAAATTTTTCACGCCATGTACTTGTAGTTGGCTATTCACTACCGCCATGGCATCTTGCCCCATTTTACAAGTGCCTACAGGGTGATATTCAGTCTCGGCCGTTTGCCTAATATACTCAATAAGCTGCTCATTATTGTTAATATCTAGCGGGTAAACCATATTACCTCTAATTACATCAAATGCTTCACTTTGCATAATCTGCAGTGTTTTTTTAAGCCCCGCTAACATCACGTTTAAATCATCGGGGTGGCTTAAATAATTAGGATCAATAAGTGGAGCACTCAAGGGGTTAGCATCGGCTAATCGAATCATGCCACGGCTTTTAGGTTGCATAATACTACAGTGAATACTATAACCATGGCCTAGGTGCAGTTTACGGCTATGGTCATCCACCAGCCCAATTACAAATTCAAGCTGTACGTCGGGTACTTTTGAATCGGAAAATAGCTTTATAAAGGCATGTGATTCTGCAAAATTACTAGTAAGCTGCCCTTCACGTTTTACAAACCAATCAACGCATCCTTTTGCAATATTAAACGCCCCACCCGCACTTATACCAAATGTGCCTTTACTGTATTTAGCTTTATACAATGGCACAACGGTTAAGTGGTCATGAAGGTTCTCTCCAACACCAGAAAGCTCGTTTACTATTTCAATATTATGCTGCTTTAGTTGCTCTTTAGGGCCAACTCCCGATAGCATTAAAATTTGCGGTGAGTTAATTGCGCCAGCGCTTAAAACCACCTCTTTTTTTGCATGCAATACAACGGCCTTATTGTTTATAGAAACAGAGACTCCGGTTGCGGTTTTATCGCAAAAAAGTACTTTATTAACGTGTACTTTGCTAAGCACAGTTAGGTTTTTTCGATTTAAATGGGGGGTTATATACGCTTTTGCCGCGCTACAACGCTCCCCTTGATATTGAGTCACTTGCGATAACCTGGCTCCCACTTGCTGCCCTGCGTTTATATCGCCATTGTGCGGTACACCTTGTTGTTCGCAGGCGTTTAAAAACAGCTGATTTACAGGGCTTGGCAGGCTTAAATCCTGCACATGTAAAGGGCCATTAACCCCGTGTACATCACTTTCAGTAAAGGTTTTATTATTTTCAGCCTTAATGAAATAAGGCAATAAACTCTCATAATCCCAGCCCTCATTGCACAGTGCAGCCCAACTATTATAGTCGTGCTTATTACCCCGAATATAAACCATAGCATTAATGGAGCTTGAACCGCCAAGCACTTTGCCACGAGGCATAAATCCGCAGCGGTTATTAAGTTCTTTTTGAGGTACCGTATTGTAATGCCAGCTATTAATGCCATAAGGCACACTAGCAGCAACCCCTGCAGGCATTTGAACCATTGCACCTTTATCACTGCCGCCCGCTTCAATTAAGCACACACTCACATTTTTATTTTCAGATAATCGCGATGCAATAACGCAGCCTGCACTGCCTGCGCCAACAACAATGTAATCAAATGTAGTGGTATGCATAATTATTCTCCAATTAAAAAACCAGTTTGCATGGAACATCGAATAAAAACTTGTTATTTTTAGACACCCTCACCAAAAGTATATTTTATGAGCCGTTTAATTAGAGCCACTTCTTTACAAGGAATAGACCATTTAATTGCAGAACTTGGGGGAGGTTTCGCTGCCATAATGCAGCAGTGCGCCATTAATGTGGACTTTAATAAACTAGAGCAAGAGACCCTTACTTACCGCGCGTATGCACAGCTATTAGAGCATTGCGCCAATACACTGAATTGTCCAAATTTTGGTTTAAAACTAGCAAGCCTGCAAAGCTTTGATATTTTAGGCCATATTGCAATAGCCGCTCAAACAGGCACTAATTTAGCCGAGGCGCTAGATTGGGTGATAAAATATTTGCACTTACATACGCCAGCGCTTAATTTAACCACTCACCCACTTGATGATAATGAGCACGTGTTTTTATCATTCGCTATAAATCTCAGGCCATTACCGGCAATAAACCAAGTAATAGAGCTCACCATTGCATTGGCCATTGCCACTTTAAAAAATATAAGTAATGGCCGTTGTAAGCCACAAAGTGTATTTTTACCTCATACCCTAGGCGCAAATAAGCAGACCTACCACCAGCATTTTGGCTGTAAGGTTATTACTCATAGAAATAGCGCCGGTGTATTAATTGCCAAACAAGACTTAGATTTAACACTTAACGTAACTAAGCAACATAAAACCCAAGCAGCACTTAACTTTTTAGCTGAAAATAATGCTTATAGCCAATCTTTACCCGCTCAGGTAAGCGCGCTTATTCGCATTATGCTGCCGATATTTCAAAGCGCTAATAATACTATTGCCGCTGCGCTTAATATTCACCCTCGCACCTTGCACCGAGAACTTAAAAAGCACGATACCAGTTTTGTAAAGCTCAAAGACGCCACTCGCCGCGCCTTATGTGAGCACTATTTATTACAAAACCAATTGTCGGTGACTCAAATTTCAGAGCTTTTAGGTTATCAGGAGCAAGCCACATTATGTACTAGCATTAAACGTTGGTTTAATTGCTCTGCCCGCGCATTTAGAGCCAAACATTGTTAAACTGCGCCCTTGTTTAAAAACAGCAAAAGGCTAAACATGAATTTTGTAATTGTAGGTACTAATTTTATTAGCGACACCTTATTGGCAGCGGCTAATACACTAAGCAATTTTAATTTATACGGTATTTGCTCTCGCCAAATAAGCAGCGGCGAGCGCTTTTTAGCTAATCATCCAACAAATACCGATGCTAAAATTTTTACCTCTATTGATGCTGTGTGCCAAGATGAACAAGTAGACGTAGTTTATATAGCGGCGCCAAATAGCCTGCACAGTGCATATGCAATACAGTGTTTAAAAGCGGGCAAACACGTATTAGGCGAAAAGCCCTCAGCGGCTAATAGCAAGCAACTTGCGGCTATTTTAACTGCGGCAAAGCAACATCAGCGCCTTTACATGGAAGCGATGATGACAACGCACTTACCTAATTTTGCGCACTTACAAGCTGCCCTAAAAAAAATAGGCACACCACGTAAGTTTATTGGTCAATTTAGTCAGTATTCATCACGTTACGACAAGTATAAAAATGGTGAGCGCCCTAATACTTTTTTACCTGAATTTGCTAATGGTGCCTTACTAGATTTGGGTATTTACCCACTTTATCTCGTTATTGCATTATGGGGAGCACCACGCTCTGTTCACGCCAGCGGCGTATTACTTGAAAGTGGTGTAGATGGTGCAGGCGATGTGCTTTTAAATTATCCCGACAGACAAGCAGTGATCAGCTATTCGAAAATTTCACAAGGCGAAAATATCACTGAAATTCAGGGGGAATTAGGTCGAATTAGAATTGAAGCCGTGTCGCAGCTTAAAAAAATAGAGTTTATTGCTAACAATGGTCATAAAGAGCTTATCAGCACGGAATTTAACGAGCACTTTATGAAGTACGAACTCGAGAACTTTATCAATACCATTGAGCAAAATCAGGGGGAGTCTAGCGTTAATACTCATCAGCTTTCTGTCGATGTAATGCAAGTACTTGACACCGCACGCGCACAACTTGGTGTTGTTTACCCAGCAGATTTATCCTCTGAATAAAACAAAAACTACCGGCTAAGCGATAAGCGTATTTTATCGCTTGGCCTTTGAGCTCACTTTACTAAACACTGCTATTTTGAATTAAGCTTAAAAAGATCACAAAATTTGACTTACCTCTGAGATCAAAAGCAGGTAACATGCCGCCAAAATTCATCGCAATCTTTAAGGAGATCCATGCAAAAATCAACCAAAGATCTATTACTGGCTATTTTATGCATATTGCTAGCAATGATGACGATTCAGTCAGGCGCGTCACTGGCTAAACAGCTTTTTCCTATTGTTGGACCTGAGGGCACAACAGCCTTACGTTTAGGGTTTTCGGCCGCTATTTTGTGTTTGATTTTTAAACCATGGAAACACTTCCCTGTTGCAAGCCAACGCTTACCCATATTAATTTATGGCTTAAGTTTAGGCGGCATGAATATTCTATTTTATTACGCGATAGAACGTATCCCATTAGGTATTGGGGTTGCGCTTGAATTTACAGGCCCATTAGCTGTCGCGTTGTTTTCTTCTCGCAGAAAACGTGACTTATTTTGGGTTGCCTGTGCAGTGGCCGGTATATTATTACTTTTACCTGATATGAAAGGTCAAGACAGCCTTGATCCAGTCGGTGTAGTGCTCGCACTTGCAGCGGGTGCCTGTTGGGCTGGCTATATTTTATTTGGTAAGAAAACAGGCAGCCAAAGCTCTGGTGGCGCAACGGTTGCGATGGGCATGACCATTTCAGCCATCGTGCTGGTGCCTTATGGCGGCATTTCACAAAGTGCTGCATTTACTTGGGATATTATTCCATTAGGTATTGCTATCGCCGTGCTTTCAAGCGCCCTGCCTTATACTCTTGAAATGATTACTTTACGTAATATGTCGCCACAAGGTTTTAGTATTGTAATGAGCCTAGAGCCTGCAATTGCAGCACTCGCTGGCTTAGTTATTTTAGGTGAACTGTTAAGCATTTGGCAGTGGCTGGCTATTTTACTGGTGATTATTGCCTCGGTAGGTAGTTCAATGTCTAATGGTAAAAAGCAGCCTGCTGCTTAGAGTTTAATAATTTAATTGCGTCATGAACTATCATGGCGCAACTTCTCATCTCCTATTTTACAACTCCCTCTTAGTATAACTAAGCCTGCGTTTTATCTCTCCTTTCACACCATTCATTGTTGCACTTAAAACAATATATACCATCTACTGTGTGTGCATTATTTATACAAACACCTTGTTATATTTAAACTTTAAATTTAAGTAAAAACCCACGGTTTAATTTTTATTCTAAAAAAGTGAATTAAAATTCATATTTTTATTTCCATCAACAAAACTCCCTGATACTATTAGTGCTCATTTATTAACGTACTAAATCTAACTGGGATCAATTTTTATGTTTAAACCAAGCCTGTTAACCTTGGCTGTATCAAGCGCACTGAGCGGTGTATTATTTAGCGGTAATGCAACAGCACAAGAGCAAATTATTGAAAAAAATAAATCGCTTGAAGTTATTGAGGTTACAGCAACACGCCGAAGTGGCTCTATTCAGGCTGCGCCTCTTAACATTACTGCGCTTGATGCCGATGTAATGAAAGACCAAAATATCAGCGAATTAGCCGATGTAGCGCGTTGGGTGCCAGGTTTAACAATTACTGATCAAGGTGGTCGCTCTGGCTCACCTATTATAGTTCGCGGTTTAAATACAAATTCATCAGGCCCTTCATCAGATGGCGGCACGGTAGCCACTTACATTAACGAAATTCCAGTATCGGTAGATATGCGCCTTGTTGATGTAGAACGAGTGGAAGTACTTATTGGGCCACAAGGCACACTATACGGGGCTGGTACATTAGGTGGCGCTATTCGCTACATGCTTAAAGAGCCAGAGCTTGATTTTATATCAGGTGAAGTATTTGGTGATGTTTTTCAAACTAAAGAAAGTGATTCAATCGGCGGCGAAGCCGGTTTTATCTTCAACTTACCATTAATTGAAGACAAACTGGCGGTACGTACCAGCTTAAATATTTATGAAGACCCAGGGTTTATTGACTACGCCTACACCGTTCGTGAACCAGGTGTGTCGATCACCGACCCTGATTGGACAAACCTTGATGCAGTAAACAGCAATCTTAAAAATGTAAAAGACGCCAACGGTGAAACCACCACAACTGGGCGTATTTCATTACGTTACAAGGCAAACGAGTCATTCGAAGGCACATTAAACTACTTCTATCAAAAGCAAGACACCGAAGGTCGCTCAATTGTTCATCACAATAGCCTAAACGAAAATAATGGTTTAAATGATCGCATCGGCAAATACGAGTCAGCGTACCGTTTTGAAGAGCCACGGGAAAAAGAAGATCAATTACTCAGCCTTGAACTTAAAGCCGACTTAGGTTTTGCTGAGCTGGTATCAGCTACCGGTATTTCACACTTTGAAGCCGATGGTCAACGCGACCAAACTGACCTTTTAATTCGTTTAGACTATGGCTACGAAGAGTTTCCTTCGTTTTCGGCATTTACCCGTGAATTAGACGAAGTCGATACCTTCACTCAAGAGCTACGTTTGGTCTCACAAAGCGATAGCGACCTAAGCTGGATTGTTGGTGGTTTTTACAATAAAACCGATACCGACGCATCAAGCAGAGAGTTTACGCCAGGCTTTGATCAGTTCGCAGTTGATAATTTTGGTGGCGCACAGCTAAGACCAGACTCTTTAGAGTATTTAGAAATTACTGGCAGCAAAGTCACTGAGTCTGCACTTTTTGGTGAAGTGGGTTACCAGGTAACCGATAAACTCGACATTACCATTGGCGCGCGTTTTTACGAATACGACGTAGAATCAAAAGCGGCTTTTGATTTCCCATTAGCAAATACCTTGTATGAAGGTACTGCACCTGATGCAATTTCAGTTAACTTTGAAGAGAACGAAGCCGGTGACAACGGTAATCTGTTCAAATTTAATGCTAAATACCAATTTACAGATTCAGTGATGGCGTATGCAACTATAAGTGAAGGATTTAGAATTGGTGGCTCAAATGGCTTAGTGCCTTGCCCTACACCTCTACCTGAAGACCAACAAACAGGCTGTGGTAAACCAGATGAAATGCTATACGATGCCGATACAACCACTAACTATGAGCTAGGTTTTAAAAGTACCTGGATGAGAAGCCAATTACACTTTAACGCCGCCCTATTCAATGTAGATTGGGATAACGCACAAATTGCCGGTGCGACAATAGTAGGCCAATTACCTTACTTATCAAATGCTGGTAGCGCAAATGCGAAAGGGATTGAAATTGCCACGCGTGCAATTTTATCAGACTCATTTACAGCCTATGCAACTTATGCCTATACAAAAGCAGAACTAACCTCAGACGCTCCGTATTTATTTAATGCCGATGGCACTGATGGCGCAAAAGATGGCGACCGTTTACCGGGCTCACCTGAGCACCAGTTCTCTATGGGTATTAACTACCAAACAGAAGTGTTTAACGACAAAACCCTTGATATTAACTATGGTTTAACCGCACAAAGTGATGTAATTTCAAAAGTAGGCCTACGTGACAACGGTGAAGCACTCCCGGGTTATAGCTTAAGTAATATTTCAGCTAAATTAACCGCCGATGCGTGGTCGACTACTTTATATGTAGATAACCTATTTAATAAATATGCGGTTACTTCTGTTCGTCGTTCAGATGCGGATATTACAACAGCCAATGGCGCAGACATACAACGTAACTATGGTTACTTTATTAATCGCCCGCTTACTATTGGCATTAAATTTAACTATCAGTTTGAAATATAATTAAACGATAAGTTTAAGTACAATCAAGAGGCTCAAATTAATTTGAGCCTCTTGATTTTGTAAGTATATTATTTATAAGAGTATTCATGCAGCCAAACTTAAAGCAACTACACCAAAGCGCTATCAACAACTTAAACCAAGGCAATATTCAGCAAGCGCATAAAGCACTGGTTGAGCTGGTAACACAAAAACCAGACTTTGCTGATGGCTACTTTTTGCTCGCTATGGTTAATTTACAGGTTGGCCAAATTTACAAAGCGATAAAGCTAATTGAAAAAGCATTAAGCTTTACCCAGTCTATTGAATATACAGCGCAACTTGCCAAGTGTTACGCTCTTACGGGCGACTTACAAAAAGCAAAAAACACCGCCCTCAGCGTTAAGATTGAACATATTAGTAAAGCACTTGATGCCGATACATTAGGCGTCGCGCTCACCCAAGCGGGTTTACATCAGCATGCTGCTGACTACTTTACATGCGCGTTAAATTTAGCTGAGGCGAGTAACAGCAGCCAACCGCAGTTTTATTATAACTATGGAGTATGCGCTAAGTTTTTAGGCCAGTTTGATAAAGCACAGCACGCGTTTGAAAATGCCATTGCACTGAACCCGCTTCATCATCAAAGTCATTTTGCCTTAGCCGATTTAACTAAAGTCACCGAACATAATAACCACATCACGCGATTAAAAAATGTATTTACACAGGTCAATCACCCCGACGCTAAACTACATATAGGTCATGCGCTAGCAAAAGAATATCAAGACTTAGGAGAGTTTTCAGCGGCCTTTAATGCATTACAACAAGGTAAAGCAGCTAAACTCGCTAATAAGGCGTTTGATAATCAAGCGTCTGAGGCTTTATTTGCACATATAAACCAGCTCAGTGATAAATACAAAAACCAACAAACAGCTGGCAACCAAAGCAGTGAGCCAATTTTTGTGTTAGGTATGCCGCGCTCAGGCACCACATTAATTGAGCGCATTTTATCAAGCCACAGCGACGTACAATCGGCGGGCGAGCTGCAAGACTTTGGCCTAAGTGTAAAAAAACTTAGCCAAACGCACACGCCTCAAGTACTCGATAAAGACACCTTAAGCCAAGCTTACCAGCTTGATTTTACAAAACTTGGCAGCACTTACCTTGAAGCAACCCGTGTTGTAACCGGCAGTCATAAACACTTTATTGATAAACTACCGTTTAACTTTTTTTATATTGATTTAATTACCAAAGCACTGCCAAACGCGAAAATAATTTGCCTACTTCGCGACCCCATGGACACCTGTATTGGTAACTATCGCCAGCTATTTACCATTAACAACCCCTACTACGCGTACTCGTTAGACTTACTCGACACCGCTAAATTTTACAGCCGTTTTTATAAACTGATGCAGCACTTTAGCGCCCTGCACAGCAATATTAAACTAGTAAAATACGAAGAACTCATCGCCGCACCAGAGCAAAAAATAAAAGAGTTAGTGAGCTATTGCGATTTAGACTGGCAACCACAGTGCCTTGATTTTCATTTAAACACCGCACCGGTATCAACCGCTAGCAAAATGCAAGTGCGCCAACCGCTTAACAACAAGGCCATAGGCCGCTGGAAGAATTTTAAGCCACATACAGATGAAGCGCAGACTTATCTTTTAAAGCAAAATATCAGTTTTGAGTAAGGGTTTGTGGTTTGAAAGTTAAATGTATGAACTTAGAAATAGCTTGCTTTGTGCCAGAATAGCTCGAATAAGCAATGCGTCGCCCGACAAAGTAAAATACCTTACCAATTATTATCAATTGTAAGTGCTTTGCATACATTAGCGCGACAATTTCATGCTATTGTACTTGATGTCTTATCTTCATAATGGCCTCAATTAACCAAGACGTGGAATCGCATTATGAAAAATTTAGCACTTATAATCTCGATACTTATTACTGCACTTGCATTGCAAGCTTGCGGTAGCAGTTCAAAAAAAAAAACTGAACCGACAACGACAACGGGTCCAACAACACCTGTAACCCCAGAAGCAATACATCATATTCAACCAGAAAATGTTGCTGAATATATTGATACCTTTAAACGTCAATTTGACGCATTAGAACTGCAAATTGACGGTGTAAATTATGACATCTCATTCGTTGATATAGATCAAGATGATAATCTGATTTTTGCTCAATATGATAAAGGCTTTTTGTTTTTTGGCTTTGATTTTGAAGAAAATGATCCTATTGCATTTATCAGGGTAGTAGAGAGTGAACTGGAAGATATTAACGAGGCACTTGCCGATGCTAATAATTATTTCTTTGGCAAGGACATTTCGGTATCACAAGATGATAACGAGAATGCAATATATGAGGGTAGTATTAGCCACCCTGAAAAAGGTGATTTTCCAATAAGAATGACTATTAATGAGTCTTTGATAGAAGGTGGCACTAGTACAGTTGAAGTATCTGGTACTCAAGCTCTGATAAATGGTGACCTTGGCAGTCTAACATATGTACAGATCAGTGATTTAATTAATGACCATCCTGAAGTTGATACCTTGTTGCTTCAGGAAATTAGTGGCTCGGTAAATGATGCTATTAATATGCACACAGGTAGATTGGTACGCAATGCCATGTTAACCACAATGGTTGAAGCAACTTCTGATATTAACTCTGGTGGTGTTGATTTATACGCTGCTGGTTTTAGAAGAGTATATACTGAAGGTGCAAAGCTTGGTGTTCATTCTTGGTGTTGTACAGACGGTAAACCAGCTAATGAACTTGGTAGAGATCATGAAGGTCATGGTGCACAACTTACTTTCTTTCGAGAAATGTTAGGCAATGAGTTGGGTCCAGAGTTTTACTATTTTACCATTGAAGCGGCGCCTCATAATACGGTGCATGTGATGACAAAAGCTGAATTAGATAAATACTTGTTACCATAATTTATGGTATTTGAAGTGACTGAAAAGAGGCATTATTAGTGCCTCTTTTTTATTTTTTTGCTATATTTTTACTAGTAACCTACTAAGTGAGCTATCTATCTTAAATGTCGAATATCCAAACTATTATGCTGGTTGAAGATGATGATAAATTAGCATCTTTACTGCACGACTACCTCTCAAATTTTGGATTCGATGTTGTAGTGGTTCACTCGGGCATTGACGCTGTCGAAAAAATACTTTCTATTCAGCCCTCACTGGTCGTGCTTGATTTAATGCTACCAGGCCTTGATGGTTTATCTGTTTGTCGTAAGGTTAGAAGTCAATTTTCTGGTCGAATATTGATGCTGACTGCTAGTGGTGATGATATGGATCAGGTGGCGGCACTTGAAATCGGAGCCGATGATTTTGTTCAGAAGCCAATTCAGCCACGGGTACTGCTAGCACGAATAAAAAATTTATTACGACGAGATCAAGGCTCTACAGAAGCAACTACATCAGCTGAATTAAATCAAGCAAGTCGTTCAGATAAAGAAAAAGCTTTTGGCTCTTTGTGGTTGAATGAATCATTGCAACGCTGCAAATTAAATGATGAATTAGTACCCCTTACCCCATCTGAATTTTTACTGCTATGGCACTTAGTTAAGCATGCAGAACAAGTGTTAAGTCGTGAGGAACTGTTGCAATCGTTGAGAAATATTGAATATGACGGTTTAGATCGCTCGGTTGATAACAAAATAGCCCAAATAAGAAAAAAGCTTAAAGATGATGCTAATCGCCCACAAGGTGTAATAACGGTTAGGGGTAAAGGTTATATGTTTGTACCTGATTATTGGTAATTGATATTCATACAAACACATACAGAATAAGAGCATATTTCAGGCTAAACTACTTGCATAACATTTAATTGTGCGAACTTTATGACCAGATTATTTATTTCTTTGTATTTAGGGCTATTAGCGACACTCTATATTTTTATGATTGCTGCCCATTTAATTAATACCTATCTCTATGTTGACATAGAAAACATTATAAAAGCTGAAAACTTTGCTGCAGAAATAACATTACTTGAAGAACTTGATAGTCATATAACTTTGCAACACAGACAAGAGCTTATTGATGTTATTGCTGATAAAAACCAAATCATAATCAGCCCGGTTCCATTTGCTAATATTCCCACTCATATTCAAAAGGCATTAGAAAACCAGCCAACATGGTTTGATGACGAAGAGTATGATTACTTCAAAGTCTTTTCACCTGCGCAGTATTACCAAATTGAAGAAGATGAAACACATCATTTGTTAGAAGTTGACGAAGCTGTTGGCGATGCTATTTTCATCGCACTAATTTGTTTTGTTGCTTCGGGGTGTTTTATTTGGTTATTTGGTCTACACCGGAAATTAAAACGTGTTGAGTCTACCCTTGTTGATATTAGCCAAGGTAACTTGACTGCACGCGCGTCGACCAAAAAACGTTTTCAGGTTGGGAGACTTAATACCTGTTTAAATGATATGGCAAAGCAGATGGAAGGCATTTTAGGTAGCCACAAACAGCTTACCCATGTTATTGCTCATGAATTTCGTTCTCCTTTATTTCGTATGCAAATGATCTTGGAAATGCTAGTAACTGCCAAAAACGACAATATGATGGCTCATGTAAAAGGACTGGAGGATGAAATCTTCTGTTTAGAGGATTTAGTGAAGGAACTGTTAAGTTATGCGAAAATGGAACGAGCAGAGCTTAATCTACAACTTGAAGAAGTTAATATTGCTGATCTTTCACAATATTTACAGGAAAAGTTATTGATTGAATGTAAGGCAAGTCTTCAATGGAATAATCATATTTGTAATGAAATTAGCGTTTTACTTGATAAGTCGTTAACCGAACGCGCGATTACTAACCTTGTAAAAAATGCAGACAAATATGGTGAATCTGAAGTTTATGTTTGTATGGTTAAAATTGTTGACTCAATAGTCGTTTCTGTTGAAGATAATGGCAAAGGCATTCCACCTCAGCAGCAAGCCAATATTTTTGAACCTTTTTATCAAATCAATGATGGTAATCAGAAAGCTGGTTTTGGGCTTGGATTAGCTATTGTGAAAGAAATTGCGCAGTTGCATGGGGGAAGTGTTGTTGTCAGCGACAGTAAATATGGTGGCGCCAAGTTTGATCTAACTTTGCCAATTAAACACTAGTGAGCTATTGCGACTTAGATTGGCAACCACAGTGCCTTGATTTTCATTTAAACACTGCACCGGTATTAACCGCCAGCAAAATGCAAGTGCGTCAGCCGCTTAACAACAAGGCCATAGGCCGCTGGAAAAATTTTAAGCCTTATACCAATGAAGCCAAGGAGTACCTTTTAAAGCAAAGTATAACTATTGAGTAAAGAGTTGAGGTGCAGGAAGTAACGATCATTTTCTCAACCACTAAATACGGGGAATTTTAAAGTTTGAGATTAGTGTTTAATTTTCACCTAGGGTGGGCTGAGCGAAGCGAACCAACTAAAATACTCCCAACAAAAAACGCTTTTCTATAAAGCGTATAAGCCTAGACAAAACATTTCAAAATTTATCTTAAACCTCTTTTGTAGCGTCACTTTCATCACGAACTCTGATCAAGCGGGTTGATATAATAATTAACACACCACACACTATCCCCAAACCAATAGACTTACTTAATCCCAGTGTTCCTAAAACAGGTTTTATCATAAAATAATTAAAAATAACCATAGGTAAAAGCGCAATGAAAAACACTTTTATATTAAAGGTTACTGCAAATGGTTTTTTGCATTGCGGGCACTCTCTTATCTTGCTCCAACTTTGTAAGGCTTTAGAAAAAAATCCAATTTTTTCTTCACAATGAGGACATTTATAAAATTGTGCATTCGCCTCAAAACCATCCTCTACTTCATGACTCGTTGTTGGGTTTTCAAGGCGATTATTTAACTCTTTCTTTAGTTCATTTGTTCTTTCAGGATACGCTTCTTGATCGATAGCACGTAATGACTCTTCTAGCTCTGAAATTGAATATTCTGAGTAATCTGGTTCCATACCTTTTTTTTCCTTGTTTAATAAAGCCCACTGAAGAATAGTTTCGTTAAAGTATCGCTCAAGAGGCGCTAGTCGACTGTTTATTATATAAATAAAATAAATGAAAAGTCGCTATAAAGGGTGCAATAATAATATATATAAAAATAAACTCTTGTGGTTTCATCGTACTAAATTCAGCCGTTGTTAAAACAACAGGACAAAAACTACAACCTAATAACAATCCAAGTTTCACAATGATAGGATGCTTTAATACCGTTAAATTTTTCATCGTTTTTATTAATGAATGTAGTGACCATAAACCATATGCACCACCCAGCAAAAAATAGCCCAAAATAGGGTTTAATGTAAGTGAAAATACAACCCAACCAAATATACTATAAATCAAATAAAGCAATAACGTAGGTATAAAAACAAAAGCAGTATAAAGAGATATTATTTTTTGTAATTGAGAATTACTCATACGTCTTATAAACATCCAAAACTGTATTAAATAACAGATAATAGCTGGCTAAAGCATCGTGCGATTGCAATATGTCGCTTTTTCAAAATCACTAATATTCATTGCAATGTTAGAAATTTCAGGAAATAAAGCAACAAGCTTACTAACAATTGCTCGTGAGAGGTTCGCTTTTTGCTCTGTTGTTCTTCCTTGCATTATATGGGCAAACACATGAATAAAGTCTTCACGCTTATTCCCCACAGAGAAAGTATTAAATGGATTTATTCTGACTTTTATATCACCTTCGTCGAATAAACCTGTAGCGTGAGCTACAAAATGAATTTGTTCAATAATGTATTCCTCATCATGTTCCCCAAAAACACTTTCAGAACAGTCCATTATAAAATGAGGCATATACTCTCCTTGATATTAATCGCTAATGTAAATATTTATTTAATACAACTTATATAAACATTTCGTGAGGGTTTAAAAAAAACATTCTTTTCCAACCCTGAGTCTGTGTTGTAGCTAACCAAGGAATTGGAATTATTGATAAGATTGAATAATGAATATGCGGTTGTTTTCCCTGGGCATTACCTGAATCTCCCAAAACACCAATAACTGAGCCAGTCTTAACAACAGTACCCGTTGTAACAGAGTAACTGTCCATATGCGCGTAATAGTGAATACGCCATTTAGGCCCTAATACTGCCACTACATTCCCGCCTTTTCGTGTTGTGCCCGTATAAATGACTAAGCCTTTGCTAGAAGAAAGTGTGGCAGTCCCTTTTTTACCAAATATATCAATCCCTTTATGGACCACAGAGCTTCCCCATGGCTCATACCAAAAAGTATTATGGTTCCAATCATTGGGTGTTGCACCCTCAACAGGAATAACAATGTCATCTGGTATGATCATACCTATAAAGAACACTGCGGTAAGTAGAACGAGTATAAATCTTAATTTTTTCAATGAGCTATCCTTGGCACATATTAACTGAAACACTCCCTGTTAGTGTGTCTGCGTGGGAACTATTCATACAATGGGCTTTAGTTTATAAAGGGAAGGTTTTAATGCCCTAATTAGGCCACGTTAATAAAATGCGCTGCCCTAAGTCGTCCCTGCATTACTCAGCATATTTATTGCCTGATATTAAACCGAATTAAGCGCGTTAAATCAACACTCTAATTTCGACTATAAGTTAAGTTGAAGATGAGCGCCTCAATTAATACAAGGATAGCGTTGCATTCACCAGTTGAACTCACAGCCATGAGCGGACTGTCGTAACCTTACGACTCTTGTTAAGTGCCCTATTGCTCAACATATTTAAAGGTATCAGCACCATCGAAAAACCTAACATTAACAGACTTAAATAGCTCAGGAGTAGCCATTCTGGTGTTGATTGCGACCCTATTTGTACCGTCATCTCTTTTTTGTGTGTAGTGAGTCGTGCAACCACAAAAAGTGCAAGAATGATATGAGCGAACTTTGCTACCCCACAAATGAACAGTAGCCTCTGATTTTACTTTAATATCAACTTGATCGACTGTGTAATAAGCCCAAAGAGCACCCAGCCGGTAACACATTGAACAATTACAACTGGTAATGGATTCTAGTAGCATGTCTGCTGTTATAACGATATTACCGCAATGACAAGTAGCTTTGACCATGTTTCCTCCTTGAACACTTAACGCCTCAATCAGCCGACGCGTTAGCGGTCTGCTGGATTGATTTGTTAGCATTTTCCTCGGTTAGTAAACATATACCCAACCAAATAAACCAAACAATTTGTGATACGCCAAATATTTCAGTAAATAGTTTGTCAGGATAAACCGTTGCAATGCCCGCTATGCCTACAAAATATCCGAGATAGTTAAATGACCGGGGTAATCTGCCCTCTTGTATTGCTGCTACGCTAATCAATAGAACCCAAAGTCCGCCAACTAATTCATTTCCACCACCTATACTTTCTGTTATCACTGAAACGATTATCCACATATCAAGGGCTTTTTCTGGATTTGCATCCATCAGATCGATTGCATGATCAAGCCCGATATTCGAAATCATTCCACTTGCGATCACCAGACCGACCCAAATGCCCCCGAATAGAGATCCAATAGTAATTAAGGGATTAACTTTATATTTAAGCCTCTTATACATACCAATAACGAGTATGGCCAGAAAAATGCCAAACACCACGTACATTAGAAAATAGATCATTGAAAATAGAAGTTGATTTTCTGCCATGTAAGTCATTTTTTCGACTGGACTACCATCAACCGGATATGACCAAAAAGCCCCAAAATACACAAAGGCTGCTATGTAAATAAGCCCTTGGAAAATTGCTGCGATACCAGCTAGTTTTTGTAGACCCTTCATTTGGCGAAACCCCGTTTGTTGTATTGCTAAAACGCCTCATTCAGAGGCAAAAAATTGTTGGCTAAAATAGTGAACGAAGTGAACAAAAGCCAACTGTTTTTTGTCCGTTTAAGCAACTTGATACTCATTGAGCCTCCTCCCCAGCATCGCGTTTATTCGCTACGCTGAAAAGGCAACCAACCTTACAGGAGAAAGCTCAATGAACTTTTACAATAACATGCATCCATATTATTGTGGAATCGATTTACATGCCCGATTGCTTTACGTCTGTATCATTGATAATACAGAACTTATCCTTGTTCACAAGAAAATTAAAGATGACCCAGAAGCACTACTAAAGCTACTTAAACCCTACATTGGCGATATTGTTGTTGGCGTGGAGTGCATGCATTGCTGGTATTGGGTCGCTGATTTTTGCAAAGAGCACACTATCGACTTTATTCTAGGTCATGCCCTATACATGAAGGCAATTCATGGCGGTAAAGCTAAAAACGATAAAATAGATTCGTATAAAATAGCCAAACTTATCCGTGGTGGTAACTTTCCACTCGCTTATGTGTATGACAAATATATTCGTGCTACGCGCGACTTATTACGGCGAAGAACCAAAATTGTTCGTCATGGCGCTGATTTAAAAGCCCATGTAGCCAATACTGCCAGCCAGTACAATTTACCTGCCCACAATGTTAACTTAAAGAACGTTTGCGACAGAGAAAAGATGCGCTATTACTTCCCTGATCCCGTTGTGCAACGATCTATTAATTTAAATATGGCCATACTCGATTGCTATCACAATGAGCTTAAGCCTTTAGAGCATTATATTGAACAAATGGCCAAGCAACACAACCCTGTTCACCTTAATATTTTGCAAACAATTAATGGTATAGGCCGTATTCTTGCAAACACCATTATTTACGAAATTGGTGATATCAATCGCTTTTCAAGCGTACAAAAGTTCGCTTCATACAGTCGGTTGGTCAAATGCAAAGCGGAGTCTGCTGGCAAAACCTATGGCACCCAAGGTAATAAAATTGGCAATGCACATCTCAAATGGGCTTTCTCGGAAGCTGCCGTATTACTGCTGCGCCACAATCATAACGCTAACAAATACCTTGAAAAACTACAAAAGCGAATGAGCAAAGCCAAAG
The DNA here is from genome assembly GCF_013394165.1 of Pseudoalteromonas sp. Scap06. Lineage (NCBI taxonomy): Bacteria > Pseudomonadati > Pseudomonadota > Gammaproteobacteria > Alteromonadales > Pseudoalteromonadaceae > Pseudoalteromonas > Pseudoalteromonas sp. Scap06. The sequence goes on from NZ_CP041331.1 coordinate 747,969, forward strand.
CACTGTCAGCGCTTGCGCATAAGCTTGGTCGCTGTGTTTATTACATGCTTAAAAAAGAGACGGTATTCGATGAAGCAAAATTCTTAAAGAGTTAGTCACGGTACTGAGTGAGCTGAACATCTAACTGGATTTAAGGCTGAGCATCAATCAATTGGGTGAGTTAATAACCAACAAGGTTTTACCTGATTATATGCCTACAGACCTAAGCCACTTGTCTTGATTAGACGCTCAGTACGCGTGCATTAATACAATAAACAAAGTCGCTTACACCTGACTTGATAACTGCGTTACGCACCTTAATCTAACTGGATCATCAAAACCAGCCGCCTTTAATAGTGCCATGATGAGGTTAACCGATGAATGTCTAGTGCCCCAGCAACCCCAAAAGGATATGGGAAAAACCTGACAGCGATGAGATCGCAATAAGATATTACTGCGTAACGCACCCTATATGTGTTTGCCGTAAGCTACTTGCTTAACAGCCGTATCGACAGACAAAGTAAACGAATTTGTTTATTGGTTTAGAATTGACCGTCAATTTATAAAAACGGTCAAAAAGAACATTAATGCCTATTGACAGAGTTAAGGCTCATATGTGTTATGTTGAAACTGCTAGTTACTGCTTGTATTTCCTACATGCCATAAGATATCACAAGTAGAACATTCGTAAATTATTGCCTCACCGTCAGCCATACTGTTTTTGAGCGGTGCTTTAATCTCAGAGTTACACTCATTACAGCGAAACGGTTCTGATGAGGCTTTATAAAGAATAAAGCCTCGAATTAAACTAGCAAAAACTAGAGCGATAGAAATACCAACACCAATGATTGTAAAAGTTTCATTTTTGAAATCTAAGTATTCAACTATTTTAAGGCCAACAAAAGCAAGAAAAATACCTAGAATGAAATGACTAGCTATATGCCCCTCGGCTTTAACATTAAAATTTTTGGCTGACTTTACTCTCGACATACTCTTTTCAACATAACGCCAGCTTAAGCGGACTAAAATAATAGTTGGCTATAATTTAGCGAGGAACGAGCGACAAGCCAACTATTATGTGTCCCATTACTTAATGCGCTTGTTATATAGCATTGTACTCATGATTAAGTAACCCTAACTTTAAATCGTTGCACCAATTGCCACCTAATTTAAAGTTATCTCGAATTGTACCTTCATGAGTAAAGCCCAAAGCTTTTAGTAAATTAAATGAAGGGGAATTACCTTCAGTGACAGTTGCGATCACTTTATGGAAGTTACATTGATTAAATGCATATTCAATAACGGCTTTAGTTGACTCTTTGCCATACCCTTTGCCTTGAAATTTTGGACTTAGCAAGAAACCAAGTTCAGCCTGTTGATATGGTTCCCACTCAGGAAAAAAGCCAGTTACGCCAATTTTATTCCCAGTTGCGTGTTCAATGATTGTTAAAGTTAACCATTGATTTGAAGTCTTTTTCCATTCACCTAAGCGAGAATTAAAGCGTTCACTTATTTCAGATTCGGTAAATGGATCGCTGACATATTTGAGTACACCGCTTGATTGATGAAGTTCCTCAAAAAATTCCCAGTCATCTTTACTAATTGGTTTTAAAGTCAACCTTTGGGTTTCAATTTGCACTGACTTTCCTTTGCTATATAACGCTTTGCTAAGCGGAAATTAATGGTTGGCTATAATCGCGAAGCGATGGCCAACTGTTAATTTTGATCTTCACCCGATAAAGTGGACACCGTCCACGTTTCAATTAACTGCCAATTCAAACTCGGCAGGTGATTTATATCCTAAACTCGAATGCAATCTCTGTCTATTGTAAAAATAATTTAGGTAAACCTTTAATTTTGATAATAGTTTACCGCTGCTCTCAAATTTATTTCCTCGAATTAAATCTGCTTTAAGCGAATGAAAGAACGACTCGACTTCTGCGTTGTCAGTACAGCACCCAGGCCTATTCATACTGGCTTTGATGTTTTTGCTAGCCAAATACTTTTGTACAACGTGAGCACGGTATTCTGCGCCTCGGTCAGTGTGAAATAATACACTCTCTGTTGGCTGTCGTTTCTTTATCGCAAGCCTTAGCGCCTTTAACGTAAGGTCTGTTGTTTTGTTTTTACCAAACGCCCAGCCGATTACTCGACGTGAATATAAGTCGATAACCACAGCAAGGTAATGCCAACGAGCGCCGACTTTTAAATACGTAATATCGCCAGACCATTGCTGATTGATCCCCGTGGCCTTTTCACTATCTTTGCGTTTGTTTTCTATCTCTTTATAAAAGAACTTCACCTTCGCCGGTTTGCTGTAAGTCTTAAGGGCTCTGGCTCTTAAACCGTTTTCTCGCATTAAGCGGGCAACACGTTTTTGGCTTGTGTTTATACCTTCTTTTTTTAGCGCATGAAATACGCGTGGGCTACCATAGGTTTGATGATTTACATTGAAAACGTGCTTTATCTTCAACAACATATTAGCATCTGACAGCGCTCTAGCTGACACTGTTCTGTCACGCCAAGCATAAAACCCACTACGCGAAACATTAAGCCAAGAACACAAGTATTTTACACCTAAGGCTTGTCCGAATTTTTGGATGAATCCAAATCGTTCTGATGTACTTCCGCCAGATACCGTTGCCACTTTTTTAGCAGGTCATTCTCCTGCTTAAGACGCTCATTTTCTTTCTTAAGCTTTTGAATGTTATCCAGCTCTTTTTTTGTTGGGAATTTACTCATTGTTTCATTGTTGCTTTGATAGCGCGGTACGTTTTTAAACTTACCTTCTCGATACTCTTTTCGCCAACGACTCAGCATTAACGGATGAATATTTAGCGCCTCGGCAACGTCCTTTGACATGACATCGTCTCGTAAGCTTAGTTCGACTGCTTTGATTTTAAAATTAACTGGGTAAAACCATGTCTTTCTAGGTTGGGTAT